>JAQWCN010000141.1 GCA_028705955.1 Eubacteriaceae bacterium | reverse complement strand
CACCCCCATTCCTAAAAATGTCGCCGTGTACGACGAACTCTTCAGCGAGTTTATGAAACTCCACGACTATTTTGGCCGGGGCGGCAACGACGTGATGAAACGCCTG
The DNA here is from genome assembly GCA_028705955.1 of Eubacteriaceae bacterium. Taxonomy (GTDB): domain Bacteria; phylum Bacillota; class Clostridia; order Eubacteriales; family Eubacteriaceae; genus JAQWCN01. The sequence goes on along the minus strand of JAQWCN010000141.1, from coordinate 4,238 downwards.
AAAAAAATACAGGAAGATGCGATTGCATCGAAAGCATAATTAAAATTAAAAAAATGCCAGCCGTTCGGAATACGGCTGGCATTTTTTAATGTTTTGTGTGAAATTTGCATTCGGGTTCTTGCTTAGTGATGACAGTATTTTGTTTCCAGTTCGCGCATCCGTTTCACTTTACGGGTCGATCCGCCACCGCCAAATTCGCTCTTGAGGAAGGCATCCGCAATCATTTTTCCCAGTTCAACGCCGATACAGCGGGCGCCCATGGTAATGACATTGGCATCGTTGCTCTTGGCTAAACGTTCAGCCGCAAAACAATCCGAACAGGTTCCCGCAAAGACTCCCGGCACCTTGTTGGCCATCATGGCAACGCCCAGGCCTGTCCCGCAAATTAAAATCCCGCGGTCATAAGTCCCGTCACTGATTTTTTCTGCCAGATTAAACGCAATATCCGGATAATCACATTCGTGAGTTGAAGAATATTTTAAATCCGTAATATCGTAACCTTCTTCTTTTAAATGGGCATAAATGGCATCTTTAAAATCAAAAGCCGCATCATCACAATCAATTACAAGTTTCATATTAACCTCCTGTTTCGCACCTTAATATACTGGTATTGTAAACCCGTTCGTAAACGGATGTCAACAAAATTTCATGACTTTTACTTTGTTTCTTCTTTTCTTCAGATCCCGGATTTCTTATTCACAAATAAAAAAACAGTGACCGTTTGATTGTACTGACGGTCACTGTTTTTGATTATTTTTTTTGTTGTTTTCGTCTCCGGTGTTCGGTAGCCCAGCGCTGTACCGAAACGCGCTGCGTCCCCATTACCAGATTTTCAAACCGGGTTGTCAGCGCTTCAGGACTGACCCGCATCCCTTCTGTCACCCAGCCGGTAATCGACCCGATCACGCCAAAGGTATAGAAATTCGCAATAAACTCACGGTCTTCTTCGCTCAGTCCATGGATGACACTCATCGAATCAATCAAGTTTAAAAACATTTCCTTAATGGCATGGTGGACATAGCTTTCAAATTCCTCACTGCCCGAGGATTTGAACGCATTGATATAAAAGTAGTCATTCTTTTTCATAACCTGGAGCATCTTGTAAATCCGGTCGCTCCAATTGTCAAAGGTCATATCCTTGGATAAAAAGCAAATGGCTTCCTCATGGTAGATCCAGGTCAGTAAATCATACTTGTCCCGGAAATGATAATAAAACGTCTGCCGGTTTAAATGACACCGGGATGTAATATCCGAAATTGTAATCTTGTCAAAACGTTTCTCGTGCATCAAATCCTTGAATCCATTTGCAATCGCTTGTTTTGTCACCATTGAATCCGCCATGAGGTACCTCCTTTAGCGCCGCTGGCAATGCTTAAAATGCACCCTTTACCTTGGACCAAAAGTTCTGGCCATTTTGGTGGTTTTCCTTGCCCGTCATGTTGTCGAACTGACGCAGCAAATCCTTTTCCTTCTTATTCAGTTTTTGCGGGGTTTCAACTTTAACGGTGACGTACTGGTCGCCTTTGCCATAACCGTTGACGTTGGGCACCCCTTTATTTTTCAGCCGGAATACCTTCCCGGTTTGGGTTCCTTCCGGAACCTTCAGTTTCACTTTTCCATCTACGGTCGGCACAATAATTTCCGCACCCAGGGCTGCCTGGGCAAAGGTGATCGGGATATCAAAATAGATATCGTCGCCATCCCGTTTAAAGAGGGGATCCTGCTTGATGCTCATGTAGACGTACAGATCCCCTTTTGCGCCGCCATTGCGGCCCGCGTTACCCTGGCCTTTTAACGGTAAAACGGAGCTGTCGTCCACACCGGCCGGAATTTTGATTTCCAGGGTCCGTTCTTTATCGACAATGCCGCTGCCGCCACAGGTAGGGCAGGGATTGGCGACGATCTTGCCTTCGCCGTGGCATTTATCACAGACCACTGTCTGTTGGATCGTGCCAAAAGCCGTTTGCTGACGCATGGTCACCTGACCACTGCCCCCACACTTATCACAGGTTTTGACATCGCTGCCGGATTTTGCGCCGCTGCCGCCGCAGGTTGGGCAGGCTTCTTTGTGTTTAATTTTTATTTTTTTGGTCGTTCCAAAAACCGATTCCTTGAAGGTCAAATTAATGTTGATCTTCATATCGGAACCGCGGCTGGCCCTCTGCCGGGAACCGCCGCCAAAACCGCCAAAACCGCCAAAGCCACCGCTGCCGCCAAAGGAACTGAAAATATCTGAGAAGATATCTTCAAAACCGCCGCTGCCGCCGCCAAAGCCGTTAAAACCACCGGCGCCGCCGCCAAAGCCACCTTCCATCCCCGCATGGCCAAATTGATCGTAGGTCTTGCGTTTCTGGTCATCACTCAGCACTTCGTAGGCTTCGTTGGCTTCTTTAAATTTTTCTTCTGCCGCCTTATCTCCGGGATTCCGGTCAGGATGGTATTTCATGGCCAGTTTCCGGTAGGCTTTTTTAATTTCATCTGCGCTGGCGCCTTTATCGACACCCAGCACTTCATAATAATCTCGTTTTTCGCTCATTCCATTTCACCTCGCTGTTGCTCTATTGTAACCTAAATGCTGCCGTTAACTCAAGTCTTCTTTGATGACAGCCATTTAGTGCCATCACAATAAACGGAAATGGGACAGTCACATAAAGTCTCCCCATGTGACGGCCCCATCCATTATGTCAGGTGATTTGTTTTACTTATCTGTGACGTCTTCGTAGGAAGCATCTTCGACATTATCGTCGCCGCTGCCCTTTTCCTGGGAAGCACCTGCATCCTGCTGAGGACCTGCACCAGCGCCCTGATCCTGATTGGCCTGAGCCTGTTCATACATCTTCTGGGCAATCGGGTACATGGCTTCATTTAAAGCGTCTGTTGCGGATTTTATGGCTTCCACATCGTCGCCTTCGCCTGCTGTCTTTAATGCGGCAATCGCAGCTTCTACCTTGGATTTGTCGTCTGCGCTGACTTTGTCGCCCATATCTTTCAGGGATTGTTCTGCCTGATAAGCAGCGGTATCAGCGTTGTTTTTGGCTTCGATCAAATCTTTGGTCTTTTTATCATCCGCTGCATGTTGTTCTGCTTCTTTAACCGCAGCATCAATATCCGATTCGCTCATGTTGGATGTGGATTTAATCACAACGTTCTGAGTCTTTCCTGTTCCCAAATCTTTGGCGGAAACATTCACGATCCCGTTGGCATCGATATCGAAGGTCACTTCAATTTGTGGCACGCCACGTCTTGCTGCAGGGATTCCAGCCAGCTGGAAACGTCCCAGGGTTTTATTATCTCTTGCCATTTCCCGTTCACCCTGGAGCACATGGATATCAACAGCGGTCTGATTATCGGCTGCCGTCGAGAAAACCTGGCTCTTCTTGGTCGGGATGGTGGTATTTCTTTCAATTAATTTGGTGCATACACCGCCCAGGGTTTCAATTCCCAGGGAAAGCGGTGTCACATCGAGAAGCAGGACATCGTTGACTTCGCCAGCCAGAACACCGCCCTGGATTGCTGCACCGATGGCAACACATTCATCCGGGTTAATGCCTTTGTACGCTTCTTCACCGGTCAGGTTCTTAACCGCTTCCTGAACTGCCGGAATACGGGTGGACCCGCCAACCAGAATGACCTTGCCCAGTTCGTTTTTGGAAACACCGGCATCGGCCATAGCTTTTGAAACCGGGCCTTTGGTCGCTTCGACCAGATCTTTGGTCAGTTCATCAAATTTTGCACGGCTTAAGGACAGTTCCAAATGTTTTGGACCTTCGGCTGTGGCGGTGATAAAAGGCAGATTGATATCGGATTTCATGACCGATGACAATTCAATTTTTGCTTTTTCTGCTGCTTCTTTTAACCGCTGCAGTGCCATTTTATCCTGTCTTAAATCGACGCCGTTTTCTTTCTTAAATTCTTCGGCCATCCAGTCGATGATCTTATTATCGAAATCATCGCCGCCCAGGTGGTTGTTCCCACTGGTTGCCTTCACTTCAAAGACACCGTCGCCCAGTTCCAGGATGGAGACATCAAAAGTCCCGCCGCCAAGGTCATAAACCATGATCTGCTGGGAATCGTCTTTTTCAAGACCATAAGCCAGGGATGCAGCTGTCGGTTCGTTGATAATTCTCAATACTTCCAGACCGGCGATTTTCCCGGCATCTTTGGTTGCCTGACGCTGGGCATCGTTAAAGTAAGCTGGTACCGTAATAACGGCTTTTTCAACGGTTTCTCCCAGGTAC
>JAQWCN010000140.1 GCA_028705955.1 Eubacteriaceae bacterium | reverse complement strand
TCCTTCCGGGACATATAGGACGCGTCGATGCCGGGGTAAGATAAGTTCCCGCCGGAAGCGATCTCACCAAACAGATTGTTGGTCGCCGCCGTCGTTCCAAAATACGTGGTAATAGCAGCCGCCGTGTTGACAGATATCATCAAATTCAGCTGATTTTGAGTCAGTGCATTTTCGTCGCGGCCCGTGATCCCCGATGTGTCGGACGTATACTCACCGGTCCCGTTGATATCCGGATACATTCCGGTGGTAATATCGTTGGCGTCCGCTGCCAGCCGGGCCGCCGTGCTGTAATACAGCTCCACGTCGTCGGCGTGGTCGTAAAAGGCCAGTTTTTTAATTGCATCCGGCGCCTTGGTGCTGGGCCGGAACAGGGTTTGCCCCATCCCTGCTTCAATGCCCACGGTGGGCGTCACCCTCAGCCGTCTTGACGCGTTGCCGTAATCCACTTTCAGCCACTCCAGCCCCGGGTGGAACTGGTCAGCGTAGGCGGTGGTGCCGTTGACAGCCAGCTTCAGCACATCGTACTCGGTGCCATTAATGGTCACTTTGGCCCCGTTGGCGTTGGCATCGGTCCCTTCCTTTCCATTTTGCGTGGCAGTCCGGTACCAGCTATAGCCGCCGGCAGTGCTGCAGTCCCCTGTGGTGTCAAACTTGATGGTCAGGTCCCGCACCGTGTCGTAAGTGGTCACCGCCGAAGCGGTGCTCGACCCGTTATCCAGTTTACCCGTTGCTTCCGTGAGTCCCTTGTCCCAGGTCTCCAGCAAAACCGTTGAGGTGGAGGTTTTGGAGTACTGCCGGGCGACCTCGGCATCCGCTTCGGAAAATCCGGCGGTATTGTCTGCAAATGCGGTCAGTTCCGGGTAATGATCGGTATCGGAAGTGTCCCATCCTGAATCACTGAACCCGGTGAACCCCGTGGCCCCCGGAGTACTGGTCAACCCGGTTCCGGACTTGGTGGTATCAGAAGTGAGTACTCCCACCGGCATGCCGCTATAGTTACCCGTCACGGCTGTTCCAATCGCGATCTCCCGCATGGCCGTGGTCTGCTTGTCATAATAACAATTGTTAAAATTGCTCATCCCCGAGGCTGTATTTCCAAAGAAACCCCCAATGCCATTGGCCTGGGCCCCGTTGACTGCGGTGACATCCGTATCCGCTGCCCCCACTTCCCCGGCGGCGTAACAATTCGTATAATTGATTGTACTTCCTGCGGAATAACCGGTAAACCCTCCCATATTGGTTCCGCCCTTCCGCAAGCCCACCAGAGCCGTGGTGTAACAATCGATCACTTTGATAACCTCTCCCGTACTATCGGACAATGATCCGGCAAAACCTCCAATTTTATCCGTGCCTTCGATAAAACCGGAAGCAAAACAATTGGTAAACGAACAGATTCCGGAATTGGCCGCTCCAATAAAGGCACCGGTCTGATTAGAACCGTAGAGATTGATATCTGTAAAGCAGTTGGACACCGCCGTGTTGTTCATACAGGAGATCAGCCCCCCGGAATGCATGCCCGCGGAAAAAACGGTGCAGCCGGTGGAATAACACCGATCCACTGTGGAATCAATCAATGTTCCAGTCAGGGAAGCAATATGATCCTTAGCGCCATAAACTGTACTGTTCGTCACCTGACAATCACTCAAATTCACGCCAGCTGTATCTGTTCGTCCGACCAATCCTGCCGTATTATATCCACCAACAACGATTAAGTTGTCCGCCGCCACATTGGTGAGTGTCTTCTTTTCAGTCTTTCCAGAATATGCAATCAACGCAGTTCTGGCCTCTTTCTCCGAACCATCGCCGCAAAGATAGCCCGTTTGAAATTTAAGATTCTGAAAAGTTGCCTTACCGTCGGTTGCTGCAATAAAACCCACCCGGGGAGAATTCATCGTATTTGCCGCATCTGCCCGCAAATTATAGATGGTATAATTCTGTCCATCCATCCCTTGTTTCTTAATCCAATACCCCGCGCGCCAAACACAGGTTTTTCCATTTAAGTCCATATCTTTTTCCAAATAGCAATTGCCCTGCTTGCCTGTGCTTGCGTAAAAAACTTGTTCATCCACATACGCCAGCGCCTCCGCCGTATACACATGGTATTCATCCTGAGTGTTATCACTCTTGTCCACAAATTTTAAGACCCGCTCATCCCCGGCATCAATGGTGCCGTTGCTGTTGGTATCAAGATAATAATCGGTGGTTCCCGGCACCGTGGTCGTATCGGTCAAGACGTTTCCAGCCGTGGGATCAAACACTGATCCGTCCCACCGGTCGCACGTCCCCGCCGCTACCAGGGCATCGGTATCGTACCAGGACAAACTGGTGCTGGCGCTTGTGATCCCTGTGGTGCTGGCAAAACCCTGTTTCAGGTATTTGACCCAATCGCTGTCACTCGTTTTTTCGGTCGTGATCGCCGTAATCCTGGAGATCAACGCGCTCTCTGCTTCTGTCGCCGCAAAAACGTTTGACCCGGCGACGGCGTTCCACGCCACGACAAAAACGACCGCCAGAAGCCATACGGTCAGTCCTTTTTTGATGGTGTGGTTGCGTGCATTCATTGTTTGTCCCCCGATCATCCTGTAACCCGCCTTTCGATCCCGGATGAAAATCTTATCCAATGCCAGGGAAGGGCCGTCGTTCCCGGGCAAAAACCCTGCTTTAAACCGGCTCTCCCTGCTGTCGTTTCGTCTTATTTAAAAGTATTATAGCACAGGTTTGTAAACTTCTTCAGTTTCGGCTAAAAGCTTTATTTAAATTTTAGATTTGGGGTTAAGGTTCGGCGGAAGCCGATCCGGTTACAAGGTTGAAAACCCCGGGATTCCCGTTCTTTTGTGGTATCGATCATGCCTGCCTTGGCGTAATGCCATGACAGGCCATTTTTCAATAGATCATTATGAAGATTAAAGTTTTTTGTTAAAAATTCGATGCAGTACTTGACAGCTAATAGCTATTAGCCTATAATAAAGCTAATGAATGTTAGCCGAAGGAGGGCGGAATGAAAAAGGAAACGACAAAACAGAGAATTGTATCAGAGGCTGTTAAGCTATTCTCGAAGAATGGCTATGAAGCCGTTACGGTTGAGCAAATCGCTACAGCTGTTGGAATAAAAGCACCCTCGCTCTATAAGCACTATAAAAGTAAAAAAGAAATTTTTGAATCGATTCTGGAAAGAATGAATCAGATGGATTTTGAACGTGCACAAGAATATGGCGTGCCTGAAGGAACCATGGACGAAATGGCAGAAAAATACGCACAGACGCCGCTGCAGAAAATCATGACATACAGCGAGGCTCAGTTTCTGCACTGGACAGAAGATGCGTTTTCATCGGCTTTTCGCAGAATGCTGACCATCGAGCAGTTCAGGAGCCGTGATATGTCTGAACGGTATCAGAAGTATCTTGGTTCCGGCCCAACGGAGTACATGGCAGATCTGTTTACACAAATGACAAAAGATGAAAGCAATGGAATGCAGCTTGCGTTAGAATTCTATTCACCGATGTTTTTACTGTACAGTATGTATGATGCGTCCACCGGGCCGGCAGAGAAAAAGAAAATCACAGCAATGCTTCACAGACACATCGACCGGTTTGCCAAGCGGCTTGCAAGAGATTATGGAATAAATAAGGAGGTTTGAGACATGAAAGCAATTGTTTATACTTCAAATACCGGGACAACGAGGGAATATGCCGAGCTTCTGGGGCATCATACAGGCCTGCCTGTATATTCCCTGAAAGAAGCGAAAGACATGATCAGCAATGGGGTGGAGATTATCTATCTTGGCTGGATTATGGCAAGTAAGGTTCAGGGCTACGACAAAGCCTCAAAGCAGTATAAAGTGAAAGCAGTTTGTGGTGTATGCATGGGAGCCACGGGTTCGCAGATAAAAGAAATCCGGGCAAAGAATCATATTTCAGAGAAAACAGCGGTATTCTCTATGCAGGGCGGATTTGATATCAGCAAGCTGCACGGTATCTACAAGATGATGATGACGATTATGATAAAAACAGCGGGTAAAGGTCTGGCTGAGAAAACAGACAGAACACCCGATGAGGATGTTATGCTCGATATGATGCTTCACGGGGCGAATCATGTGGGCGGGGAAAATCTGAAAAATGTACTTGATTGGTACAACTCAGAGATTGATAAGGCATAAACATGGAAAATAAAATGAATTATAAAATTATAGACAAAGAGACGTATTACAGGAAAGGTGTATTTCGCCATTTTTCGGAGGATTGCAAGTGTTCCACATCAATCACTGCGAGAATCGATGTGACAAAATTGAAGGCATATTCTGATAGAAAAGGGACAAAATTTTATATCAATTTCCTCTATCTTCTTTCCAAGGTTT
>JAQWCN010000139.1 GCA_028705955.1 Eubacteriaceae bacterium | reverse complement strand
ACAGAATGCCCGTAAATGACTGAGTTTTGGCTTTTGGGTTCTGTCCAATGATAGTCTTTATCCAAAAACGGTGTCCCCCGTTCATCACTGCTACCATCAAAGGCCGTTTTCAAATACTTATCGTTATCCGTTGTCTGCACCACCGGCGTGTCGATGGTTGTATCATCAATGCGCAACCATCCAATGGTATCCGAATTGATGGCCCGCAGTTTATCCCAGCTGAAACCATCGTCCGTCTGGGCCTGCAATTTAAGCACCGGCACATTATTTGGGAAAAACTCCTGATACAAAAGATACGCCGCCGTTCCCAACAGGGCCAAAACAATGAGTGTAACAATAAGGTCCATCACAATCCGCTTGCCGGATCTTTTTTGTTTCTTTTTTGCTTTTGTCATTTTCACACTCCAATCCATGACAATAAATCGTCATACGTGTCTGCCACCATCACAGCGCCAGTCGCTTCCAGTTCTTTTCTGGACCCGTTGCCCCAGGTAACGCCTGCGCCGTCAATACCCACGGCATCCGCCCCCTGAATATCGGTATTCCGGTCTCCTACCATGAGAACTTTTTTCTTCTGATCCGGGGTGGTGTACCCAAACCGGTCTAAAAAAGTGGTGATGATTTGAACTTTATCGTGACAACCCGACTTGGGATCCGGATCGTAGCCAACCACTTTATCATCAGTGATACCAATTTTTCCCCGCTTGACAAGCGGCGATGCACAGGCTTGTCCCTTATTGGTGCATACCCCCACCAGACAGCCAGCCTCCTGAAGGCGGGCAACCGCTTCCGCCGTCCCCGGGAAAAAGGGATCCTTAAACATCACGCCGTGCTGTTCATATTCTTCCAAATAATAAAGCCGGCCCTGTTTGCCCTCCTCCAGAGTAAATCCAAAATCATTTTTTAAAACCAATTCTATCGGCGGCCCAATATACGGTTCAATCACATCAATTTGAGGCTCGGGATATCCCAATTTTTTTAAAGCATATTCAAAAGAACGCCAAAATCCCATTTTGGAATCTAAAAGGGTTCCATCTAAATCAAACAAAACACATTGATATTTCATAATTTTCCTCCGTTTGATTTCATTATAATATAAGAACACCCTTTTGGACACCCTGCGGCAAATAAAAAACTTATTTTTAATCTTTCTGTTTTCTAACGCCTTTTTATACTATAATAAGAACAGTTTACTAATTGAAAGAAAGGTTACCCGATTATGAGCACTACAAAAAAGATACAAGACACTATTTTGGAAACGATTGGAAACACACCCATGGTTCGCCTCAATCATCTCTGCCCCAACCCCAATGTCGACATGTTGGCCAAGGTGGAAGGGTTTAATCCCACCGGCAGTATTAAAGACAGGATCGCGTTAAAAATGATCGAACAGGCCGAGGCCGACGGCAATCTGACCCCTGATAAAACCATTATCGAGCCCACCTCCGGAAATACCGGCATCGGGCTGGCGATGATCGGCGCAGTCAAAGGCTACGCTGTTGAAATCGTAATGAGCTCCGCTGTCTCCATCGAACGCCAAAAAATGATCAAAGCCTTTGGCGCAACCGTTACATTAACCTCCCCCACCGAAGGCACCGACGGTGCCATCCGGAAAGTCCGGAAACTGGTTGCCGAAAACCCCGACCATTATTTTAATCCCAATCAATTCAGCAACAAATACAATAAACTGGCCCACTATATGACCACGGCCGAAGAAATCTGGGACCAGACTGATGGCCGGGTCACGCATTTAGTTTCCTCCCTGGGCACCTCCGGCACCATTATGGGCATTGGCATGGGGCTTCGCAAACATAACCCCGATATCAAAATTGTGGAAGCCCAACCGGTTGTCGGCCATTACATTCAGGGACTCAAAAACATGGAAGAAGCCATTGTCCCCGCCTTGTACGATCCCGATGCCATTGACGAACACATTATGATCGAATCCGAAATTGCTTTTGAATACGCGAGACGCATCGTCAAGGAAGAAGGGATCTTTGTGGGGATGAGCAGCGGCGCCGCCATGGTTGCCGCCAACGAAGTGGCAAAAAAAATAGATTCCGGCTGTATCGTCGTCATTTTCCCTGACCGTGGCGAAAAATATCTCAGCACCAATCTCTTTAAAATTGACTGATTTCTGGAAAAAGAAATCCCTTTTTAAGCGAATTGTGATAAAATTGTAGCTAATTTATTTTAAGGAGGAACACTCAAATGATGATCGCAATTATTGTGATTGTGGCCATTGTCGTTATTATCGCGCTCTGGCTCGTCAGTACACACAACGGTCTGGTCAAACTCAACAATCAGGTTGAAGAAGGCTTTTCAACCATGGATGTCTATCTAAAAAAAAGATATGACCTGATTCCCAACCTGGTGGAAACCGTCAAAGGTTACGCCAAGCATGAATCCGATACCCTGGAAAAAGTCATCGCTGCCCGCAACACTGCCATGGGAACCAACCCCTCGAATCTGGACGCCAAAATCGCCAACGAAAATGCTTTAAGCGGAAGCCTGAAGAACTTGTTTGCCATTGCTGAAGCGTATCCAGATCTCAAAGCCAATACCAACTTTATCGATCTTCAGGAACAACTGAAAAAAATCGAAGATGATATTGCCAACGCCAGAAAGTATTACAACGCCACGGTGAAAAACATGAACAACAAAGTTCAGATGTTTCCCTCTTCCATTGTTGCCGGGATGTTTAATTTCACCAAGAAACCTTTCTTTGAAGTTGATTCTGCCGAAGAACGTCAAAACGTTAAAGTCAATTTTAACAATTAAAATGCCAGCCCGAAGGTTCGGGCTTTTTTCAAAGAAATGATGTAAAGGAGAATCCCATGAAAAGAAAATGCATCGTGTTTTTTGTTGCGTTGGTTTTGTGTTGCCTGCTCTTTCCCGCATCCGCTTTTGCCGATGAGGGCGGCTACACCACACAAAGCTACAATGTCAATGTCAACGTCAACGAAAACCATAGCTACGATGTCACCGAAACCATCAACGTGACCTTTCTTGAAGCGCGTCATGGCATTTACCGGTATATTCCGGAATCCGGAAGTTTTTACCGGGAAATCAATGGCACCCCCACAGAAAGTACCTACAATGCTGTGATCAAAAATGTGAAGGTCGAAGGCGACAACTTTGATACCAGCAGTGAAAATAATAACACCGTAATCAAAATTGGTGACGCTGACGAAACTGTCACCGGCCCCAAAACCTATACCCTTTCTTACACCTGGGACCCTGGCGATGACGGTATTGACGATTTTGACGATATGTATTTTAATGTACTGCCTTACAGCTGGCCCACTGCAATCGACAATGCCAGTTTTACCGTCAACATGCCAAAAGATTTTGATGCCAGTCAGCTCAATCTCTACGCCGGCGACTACGGCGCAGTGAATGGCAATCAACTGACTTATCAAGTCAATGGCCGGACCATTTCCGGCAACACCACTTCCCCGCTGAATGCCAAAGAAGGCGTGACCATCAACCTGCGTCTGCCCCAGGGATACTACGTTGGGGCCCGCACCGGCCGGGAATGGGCGATACCCGCATGCATTGCCGCGATCATCTGTCTGATCATCGGCGCCGTTTTATTCTTTATATTTGGTCGGGATGACAAAACCGTAGAACCGGTTGCGTTTTATCCTCCCCATGATTTTACCCCCGCCCAGATCGGAACGATCATTGATGGCGAAACGGACGATAAAGAAGTTCTGTCGATGATTATTTACCTGGCCGACAAGGGTTATCTTACCATTGAGCAAAGCAGCAAAGACACCTTTACCTTTCACCGGTTAAAGAGTCTTCCCGCCAGTGCTCCGGACTTCGAAAAGGAAATCTTCAATGGTCTTTTCCCCGGCCATTGCAAAGAGTCTTCATCCGTTTCTTTAAGTGAAACTTTCTATCACACTGTGGAACACAGTAAAGCAATGATTGAAACCTTTTTTAGCGCTGAAGACCATCAACTGTTCACAGACAGTTCTGTTTTTGCCCAAGCAGGGATTACCATTTTAACGGTCATTGATTTTATCTTTTTATCCCTGGCCGTTTGCTACCAATTGTTTAATTCAATCGATCTCATCATGCTCGGGATCATGTTTGTCGTTTTTGCGCTTATTCCCGGGATATTTATGTTTGTCTTCAGCTGGAAAATGGAACACCGCACCGGCATGACCTCTGGGAAAAAGGCCCGATCGTTAACCATCTGGGGGACTCTCAGCATTCTGATCACCGCTGTTTTTGCTGCCATTGTCCTGTTTATGGATCCGGTTACCTTTTATGTTCCCATTGTCTGCTATGGCGCTGCGTGGCTTTTGATGCTTTTACGAGCCCAAGCTACCAAGCGTACGCCCATTG
>JAQWCN010000024.1 GCA_028705955.1 Eubacteriaceae bacterium | reverse complement strand
ATTATCACTGTCGGATTTGTGATGGCCCTGATTTTAGCTGTTTTATCGTCAGTATTTGGAGGTTACACCATCAGTATTGATGGGAAAACCATTGGAAGGGTTCAAAATACTCAGGCATTTTCTTCAGCGATAGCTATTCAAACGCAGACCGTTGCCAGAAATTACCATGTTGACTCAACCACCATTGGTAATAAAATTGAAATTCAACCCGTTTGGAGTCAAAACTGGGATTCTGACAATCAAGTTGTTACTGCGACTTTAGAACAACCTTTAACCTACGATGTCGAAGGTGTTGTTCTTCTGGCCGATAATAAACCAGTCGGCTATTATCAATCGGATAAAGAAGCTGGTGAAGCGCTGACGAAAGCGGTTTTAGCTACAGCCAATGTATCGAATACCGATAAAGTTGTCGACTGTGGCTTTGATAATCAACTGGCTTTGTCAGATGACACGTTTGAAGTCAGTCATTTATCTTCTACCGAATCGCTGGCGGCTTCTCTTGCCGGCACAGAAAAAGCATCTGTTGCCAGTGAAGGAACCCAGGCTAAAAAAACAGAAAAAATTGCCGAAACAGTAGATAATCTTCCAAAGGTTACCGAAAGCAATTCAAGCCAACAAAAAGATGACAATGATCCTTCATCTGATTCGGATACCCAGGCTGATCCTAATGCGCTGGCTGTAACAACCGTCAAAACGGTAGAAACAACAGAAAGTATTCCATTCAGTCAGGTCACTCAGGAAGACGCTGATTCTTTCAAGGGCTCTCAACAAGTGGCCCAGCAAGGAGAAAACGGATCCGCAATTCGAACAGAAATTCAAGTCATCAAGGGAAATCAGGTTGTCCAGGCGACCACAATGAACTACCAGGTTACTCAGGCTCCTGTTAATGAGATCGTCTCTGTTGGCTCAAAAGCAGCCAATACCCTTGTCTCAAAAGACGGCCAGTATTTGTTGCCCTGCAATGGTTACATTTCTTCTTTCGCCCGGGGAACCGGAGCCCACGGAGATGGTACTGCCGTTGATATTGCAAATGCCCAGGGTACCCCTATTTACGCATCTGCTTCCGGAACCATTACCCGGTCTGCAGATAAAGGCGACGGATATGGCAATTGTATTACCCTGAAAGCTGATGATGGCAAAGTTACATTTCTTTATGGTCATATGTCCCAGTTAATTTCCAAGGAAGGTGATCACGTTAACCAAGGTGATGTAGTTGGTTTAATGGGATCAACAGGGGATTCAACCGGTGATCACTGCCATTTTGAAATTCAAATTAACAATGTCCGACAGCATCTTCAAGAATATTTTGATCTTTCAGAGGGTATGAATGTCTAAAACAGAATCATTTAAGCTTCGCAAGAAATTGCGGAGCTTTTTTCTTCGGTTGATACTTTTTTTAAAAACCATCATTCCCCATTTCAACGCTCTCTTTCACATGGTTTATACAACAGTTAGCACGTCTAGCACTACTTTTTAATACAGTTTTTAGTGCTTTTTTCGTACAACATTTATACAACATCTATACAACAGTTAGCGTTGTTTTTTGCTCGTTTTAGAGGATAATTCTTTGCGTTTTTTCTCCATTTTCTCCGTTAATTTTTAACAATAAAAAAAGCCTCAACCCCTGTATTTACAAGGTTTGAGACGTTCTATCAAATGGCAGGGGCAGAAGGATTTGAACCCTCGGCACGTGGTTTTGGAGACCACTGCTCTACCAACTGAGCTATACCCCTAAGACATTATCATACTCTATATTTTTGCTACGTGCTTTATTATAAGCTAACTCTTTTTTAAATGCAAGCATATTTTGAATTATTATGAAGATATGCTATAATAGGAACGAATAAAAAAGGAAAGGAGCGATATTTTATGGATCACCAAGAAGTCCACGATCTCGCCCTTGTAACGACAAAAATGTTTCTTGAGTTATATGAACATGATTTTGAAGACTCAGATTTTGAACATATTGTACAAGTTGCAAACCAACGATATCACGAAGCCGTTACTGAGCTGACTGCTTTAAATAATGATAAATCGATAGAAACCAACAATGAGTAAGTAAACAAGTAAAATGTTAAGCAGGTTGATTGTTTTACTTGACACTCGTTTCCAGAAAGCCTAAAATAACTCTATGTTATTAAATAAAAGGAGGACAAAATGAAACAGGCATTGACTGCAAAAGGTCAAATGGATGTTTGGATGCGTGCAACAGAAGCTGCACTAAACAATCTTGGCGTCCAGGATGTCACCATTGATGAAGGAAATCAACGTATTATTGGCTCTCATCCAGATCTAGGCCCTATTGCTATAGACTATTTAATTCCAGATGCGGGGAAAACCCGCATGGAAATTCAGGTGGATCATCCTGAACTGATTCAGAATTTCAAACACGCTGTTGCCTCTGAATATAAGACACTTGCGGCAATTATTCCCACTCAATCAAGTGTCTCCCCCACTTCTCCAGAAGCCCAGGAAGAAGCTGCTCAGCCTGGTACAAGTGGCATGTCAGCTACAAATCCGGAAGAAGATACAGTTGCAGCCCCTTCAGAAGCGGCTGCCCCGGATACTTCTGACACATATCATGAACCCGAAACCATTCAGCCCGAATATGAAGAACCGGATGCCTATTCAGAAGATAATTATTCCCCCGCTACTCAGGATGATTCTTCAGCGGTGAACTCAACACCGGCTGCAGCTATTCCTCAGGAAGAAACAAAGCTTTGTAAATATTGTAAATCGCCCATGCCTGCGGACGAAAAAGTTTGTCCCAGCTGTCACAAGAAACAAAAAGGCAAAGGGCCAATCATTGCAATCATTATTGCGGGTGTCGTCGTTGTGTTAGCGTTGGTCGGCTGGTTTGTAATCAAACCTAAATTATCAGGAAGCAACTCCGGATCTGGCAGTCAATCGACAGCAACCACTGTCACAACCACGCCGACTGCTTCAGCGACAACAACTACCAATGAAGACGGAACGACAACAACGGTCACTACCTCCGGTGCTTCAAAAGTGACCAATGCTCAATACGAACAAGTTCAAAATGGCATGAGCTATGCTGATGTCGTCGGGATCTTTGGCGGTGATGGAACATTGCTTTCAGAATCTAATTATAATGATGAAAGTGGTAATCCTGTTACTCTTAAAATTTACTATTGGGAAGGTCAGGGCGAAACTGGCGCTAACGCAAGTATCACTTTCCAGGGTGATGTTGTCACAACTAAGAGTTCTTTCGGTCTCCAATAAAAATACATTAATAAAAACAAAAACCTCTTGCATAATCACTGCAAGAGGTTTTTAATTGAACCCAGGCTTTTCCTACAATCTTAAATTTCTTAAACATCCTGTTTTTACGTTTATTGCTTCAATGTTTTTTCTGCCGCCTGGATCACATGCTCTGCCAACACACTGGTTGTCACCGTACCGACACCACCCGGAACCGGCGTAATCGCTGCGTGGACATCACTTATTTCCTCAAAATTGGCATCGCCAACCATCTTTCCTTCTTTAGAAAAATTAATTCCCACATCAATCACAACTTGTCCCGGATGACAAAAGTGCTGATCCACTGTGCCTGCATGCCCCGCCGCTGCAATAAGAATATCGGCGTGTCTGGCTATCGCCGCCATCGCTTTGGTTCGGGTATGGCACATGGTGACTGTGGCGTGACGGGCCAACAGCATCATTGCCACTGGTTTTCCTATCACGAGACTTCTTCCAATAACAACCGCCCGCTTTCCTTCAAGTTCAACGCCATAATAATCCAGGATCTTCATGCAGGCGACTGCCGTACAAGGCGCATACCCCCGATCTTTTCCAGTAAAGACCCCGGCCAAAGATCCCTGTGTAATGCCATCGACATCCTTTTCCGGCGCCAGTGCATCGCAAATTGCTTCATCATCAAGGGTTTCAGGCATCGGTCTGAAAACAAGGCAACCGTGAACAGCGTGATCCTCATTAATCGCTTGAATCCGCTCAATAACCTGATCCTGGGGTACTGATTCGGGTAAAATGATTTTTTTCACAGCAATACCTACTGCTTCGCACCGCTTAACGATTCCTTTTTCATAGGCGATATCATCGCCCCGGTTTCCAACGCGTAAAGTGGCCAATGTCGGAATGACATTCTGTTGTTTTAACACCTCCACTTTTTTGAGCATTTGGGTGTTCATTTCCATGACAACGGGTTTGCCGTATAATACGTGAGTCATTCTCTCTCCCATCTTATGAACGCCTGAAACGAGCGCGAACTTCATTAAAAATGTGTTCTGCTTTAGGAATATAAACATCCAGCATTTGCTGCGCTTTATCATTACACATCTTTGCCTCTGCTTCGTTTTTCATTGCTTTGGTATTGATAAATACATTCAGGGAGGCCCCTTCCAACGCCGCTTTACAACACGTCACACCAACGCCAACATCACTGATGGCGATCGCTGTTCCTTTTTGGGAAAAATCGTGATGTAAATCGATGGCCTCACAGCAACAAGTCATGATATCCAGTGGTACCTGACAACATGCCGTTAAGCATTCTGCCATGATCTTTTCTTTTTCTGCTTTTTCTTCCGGTGTGTTTGAAGGCAGGCCATAAGCCCGGGATAACGGGGTAAAAACGATGGCATCCTTTTCCACCAAGTCGAGAAGACGTTTCTGAAGCGCTTTTGCTTTTATCATAAGATCTTCGATGTCACTTTGAACATCAGCATATTTTTGTTTTCCAAGGGTTAAACTGCCCACCATACTTCCCAGGGCCATGCCGACTGCTCCAACCAGTGCCGAGGCGCCGCCACCACCCGGTGTCGGTGCCTTGGAGGCCAGAACTTCTACAAATTTTTCACAACTCTGTTCTGTCATTTTCATTATTAACTCCTAAAACAAACCACTGATGACGCCATTTTCATCCACATCGATCCGTTCTGCCGCCGGATGCTTTGGCAATCCCGGCATTTTCATAATCGCTCCGGTTAAACAAACAATAAAGCCTGCCCCGGCAGAAATTGTCGCATCCCGAACCGTTATCTTAAACCCTGTAGGACGTCCCAAAATAGTTTGATCGTCTGTTAAAGAATATTGTGTTTTGGCCATACACACTGGCACCCGGCCAAAACCCATTTTTTCAAATTTAGCCAAAGCTTTTTCTGCTTCCGCTGTATAATTGACGCCATCAGCACCATAAATCTTAGTGGCAATGGCTTCAATTTTTTCTTTAATGCTCATATCCAAATCATAGGCAAAATGGAAATTGTTTTCTTCTTTTTCGCACAACCGGATCACTTCTTTGGCCACAGTGATTCCGCCTTCCCCGCCTTTAGCCCAGACTTCGGATAACGCGACATTAACGCCCAATGCTTTGCATTTGTCTTCCACCAGTTTCAGTTCCGCATCCGTATCATTGGGGAAACGGTTGATGGCTACAACCGCTGGTAACCCATAAACCTGTGTAATGTTTTCAACATGTTTAAGCAAATTAGGCAAGCCTGCTTCCAAAGCCTTCAGATTTTCTGTGTTCAGCTTATCCTTTGGAACCCCTCCATTGTATTTCAGTGCCCGCACAGTTGCGACGATAATCACTGCATCCGGTTTGAGCTCTGCCATCCGGCATTTGATATCTAAAAATTTTTCTGCCCCAAGGTCGGCACCAAAACCTGCTTCCGTCACCACATAATCACTGGCAAAGTGCATGGCCATTTTTGTTGCAATCACTGAATTACACCCATGGGCAATGTTGGCAAACGGTCCCCCATGGACAAAAGCCGGGGTTCCTTCCAGCGTTTGAACCAAATTTGGCTTGAGGGCATCTTTTAAAAGTGCCGCCATTGCACCATTTGCCTTAAGGTCTGCTGCCGTTACGGGACGGTCATCGTAAGTATAACCAATAATAATCTTTCCCATTCTGTCTTTAAGATCCGCAATATTATCAGCCAAACAAAAGGCTGCCATAATTTCGGATGCTACCGTGATATCAAACCCATCCTGCCGTGGAGTCCCATCCACCGGCCGTCCCAAACCGTCCACAATATTCCTGAGCTGACGGTCATTCATATCCACACAACGGCGCCAGGTAATGCTCTTGGGATTAATTCCCAACGGATTTCCCTGCTGAATATGATTATCAATCATCGCCGCAAGCAAATTATTGGCAGCACCAATCGCATGGAAATCGCCTGTGAAATGTAAATTGATGTCCTCCATCGGAAGAACCTGAGCGTAGCCACCACCTGCGGCCCCTCCTTTAATCCCAAAAACCGGTCCCAAAGAAGGTTCCCTCAATGCAACCAAAGTACTTTTACCCAACTGACTAAGCGCGTCGGCAACACCAATCGTTGTCGTCGTTTTTCCTTCTCCGGCAGGCGTGGGATTAATAGCCGTCGTTAAAATCAGCCTTGCTTTTTTTCCCGTTTCTTTTTTTAATAAATTATAGTCGACTTTTGCTTTGTATTTGCCATATAATTCCAGATCTTTTTCTTCAAGCCCCAATTTTGCCCCGATGTTCCGAATGTCTTTAGGGTCCGCCGCCTGGGCGATTTCAATATCCGATTTGATTTCCACGATTATTATCCTCCTTAAGAATTACAATGACCATGTTATGAATAAGTTAATTGTAATTTATTATGAAAAAAAAAGCAATTATCCTTTACGGTTTTTGGATACCTTTTTCCCGGACTAACATGGGTTTTGAATGATTTTCAAATAAGGTTAAAATGTAAGATCCGGATGCGACATTCATTTCTGTTTTGATCTTGTGTTTACCCATTTTTTACCGCTTATGTTATGCTATAATAGTTTTTAAATATGGAGGGGTTAAGCATGATGTTGATTATGGATTTTTTTCACTTTGTCCTTTATCAGGCCAAACACAATAAAATATTAAATTACTCAGCTCAAATGGCTTATAATGTTCTGCTCGCCTTTATTCCCCTCATGATGCTGATTCATAATTTTTTTAACTGGATCTCCGTCGATTGGGGCCAGCAAGTCAGTGATAAAATCAAGGATTTAATGCCCTCATTCATGGCTCCATTACTGGAATCCGCCGATATGAATTACGCTGGTCCCCAAACATCATTCTGGGCAAATTTTATATTTGCAATTTTTGTACTTTATTTTTCGACCATCGCTTTGCGTTCTTTCGCCATTACCATTACCAAGGTTATGAATATTAAAGAAACCCGTAACTATTTTAAACTCTGGGGAGTCGGACTAATCTACCTTGTGATTCTCGTAGTCTTTTTGTTTTTTTTCCTGGCGTTTTATTTGATCACCCAGCAATTTTCAATTAGATTATTTGGCCTTTTAGGGATTTCCCAATTATCGATTCGTTATTGGCAGATTGCATCCATGCTCTTAATTGCAGCCTATCTGTCCATTCTATTAACCTTTGCCTATATGCACGCCCCCCCGCAAAGGCTCAGCCTTAAACAGGCCTTGCCTGGCAGCATATTTGTCAGCACTGGATGGCTGTGCGTCTCCCTGATCTACCGGTATGTCATCTCCAATTATTTAAATCTGAAAAGTATAACTTTAATCTTTGTCGGCCCCTTCTCTTTTATCATCGTTATCTATTGCATTTGTTTGGTCCTGGTTCTTGGAGCAACCCTTAACCTCTACGTTTACCAAAAGGAGGGAACTCATCATGAAAAATAAAGAAAAAATTTATGCTTTTATTCATTATTGTATTGACGATATGTATGAAACTGATTTTTTTGGTATTTGTATGCAAATGGCTTTTTATTTCCTTCTCGCATTTTTTCCGATGATCATCTTTTTGATTAACTTTATCGGTCAGGTAATGGCCTCCTTTCAAGGCTATTTATTTGCTTTCTTAAAATCATTTTTACCAGATTTATCCTATAATTATGTTCAAATGGTTCTTAATCAGCTTCAAAATACTCATTTTCACAATCAATTGTTGCTGATTATTATCACCTTTTGTTTTGCAAGTATGGCTGCCCGGGCTATTATGATTGGAATCAATCAAAATTATGGCAACATTGAACGGCGAAATCTATTCCACGTTTGGATCTTAGCTTTTGTATTTACCCTTCTCTTTGCCGTTTCTCTGGTTCTGGTCATTGTAATTTATATCATCATGAACGATATGACCGAAAATATATTAATCCGCATTGGCCTCACCCGTTTTAGTGTTGCGATAACCCAGGTTTTTACTTTTGTTTTCGCTTTTGTTGTCACGATCCTGGCTTTTGATTGCATTTATGTCTTGGCACCAGCCAAATCACTAACCATTCGTCAAGGCCTTCCCGGTGCCATATTTATGACCCTCGCCCTTAATATTGCCCTTCGTATCTTTGTTTTTTTTGTGAATCATTCCACTAAATACACCATGCTTTATGGCAATTTGGGTGGATTTTTTGCACTTCTTGTCGGGATTTTCTTTATTTGTTTTATTTTCAATTTTGGTAGTAAAATCAACTATTACGTGGAAATTTTTAACATTCAGTTTTCCAAAAGGAACAAAATTCAAAGCATTGAATGACAAGATTTTCTACTTAAAAAAATGATTTATGATTTCCTTTTCATTCCTTTTTATGGTAAACTATCTTTAACCTTAATAAAGTGCATTCATCCTGAAAAGAAAGGAATGAAAAAAATGAAAAACGCAATGGCAATCCACCTCTTTCACGAGGGGAATTATTTCCAAAGCTATCAATTTTTTGGTGCTCACTCAACTGCAAAAGGTGTTATTTTCAGGCTTTGGGCACCCAGTGCTCAAAGCGTTTCTATTGTTGGCAATTTTAATGACTGGAACCCCGCCTCAAATCCCATGCAATTACTAAAAGATTCCGGAGGTATTTGGGAGGCCATTCTGACCGGTCTTCCAAAGGGAGAATTGTACAAATACTGCATTAAACAGTGTGACGGCGAATTGGCCTATAAAGCCGATCCTTATGGTGTTCACTGTGAAGTCAAACCCAAAACAGCCTCCCTTTTTTGGGAATTGAGCGGTTATCACTGGAAAGACCAAAAATGGCTGGACAAACGAAAAAAACAAGCTCAAAAGCCTCAACCCGTCAATATTTACGAAATGCATCTTGGCAGTTGGCGGACACACAAAGACGGGTCCGTTTTTACGTATCGTGAACTGGCTGCCCAGCTCGTCCCTTATCTAAAAGAAATGCATTATACACATGTTGAGTTTATGCCCATTATGGAACATCCTTTCGATGGTTCCTGGGGCTATCAACTTACCGGTTTTTTTGCTCCCACCAGCCGCTATGGAACTCCTCAGGATCTGATGTATTTAATTGATCAATTGCACCAGAACGAAATTTCTGTTATTCTTGATTGGGTGCCTGGCCATTTTTGTAAAGATGCCCATGGCTTGTATAAATTGGATGGAACAAATCTTTACGAAGCCAATGAACACCCGCAATGGGGAACGATGGAGTTTGATTTTTCAAAAAATGAAGTCGTGGACTTTTTAATTTCCAACGCATATTACTGGTTTAAAGAATATCATGTGGATGGCTTGCGGATCGATGGCGTTGCCAGCATGATTTATTTAAATTACGGCTATGAAAATGAATACCGGCGCAACAAAAACGGTGGCAATGATTCGTTGGAAGCCGTTGCCTTTTTAAGAAAACTCAACACGGTTATTTTCAAGGACTTTCCTTTTGCAATTATGGCTGCCGAAGAGTCCACCGCTTATCCCATGGTCAGCTGGCCCGTCGAAAAGGGCGGCCTCGGTTTCAATCTAAAATGGGATATGGGATGGATGCACGATACCCTTTCTTACATGGAAACGGATCCTTACTGCCGCAGTCAGTTTCACTCCAAACTAACTTTCTCCATGGCTTATGCTTTCAGTGAAAATTTTATTTTACCCTTATCTCATGATGAAGTCGTCCATGGGAAGAAAACCATTGTTGACAAAATGTTTGGTCCCTATGACATGAAATTTGATCAAATGCGGTTGCTTTACGCTTATATGTATTTTCATTCCGGTAAAAAACTAACATTCATGGGTAATGAATTTGCTCCTTTTACAGAATGGCGCTATTATGAATCCCTTGAATGGTTCATGCTGGATTACGAAAAACATCATCAATTCAATGCCTATATTAAATCCTTAAATAAATTTTATATGCGGGAAGCAGCACTTTGGCAGAAAGATCACGGCTGGGATGGTTTTGAATGGATTGATGCTGACAACGCGGGACAAAGTATTTTGATTTTCCGAAGAATGGCGGATAATCCTGAAGATGATTTGATCATACTCATTAATTTCTGTCCCCAGTCCTATGAAACGTACGATATTGGCGTTCCGACAAACAAAACATATCGCTTGATTTTCAATAGTGATGATGTAACATTTGGTGGTTCCGGATTTGCCGTGAAAAAAACGGCAAAAGGGAAAAAAGGACATTGTCACAATCAACCGTACACCGCCACCATTGCTGTGCCCCCTTCCGCCGCAATCGTCTTAAGGGCTGTTGCCAGTAAAACAAAAACTAAAAAACACAACAAAAAGAAATCACAACCTTCAAAAGTAAAAACATCTCAAGTCTCCGGTGAAACCGGGATTCAGACAACAGTGACAGAAAAACCAGCCATCAGGGATTCCTCTAAAAAACCGGTAGTCCTCAAAGACAATGCCAAAAAACCCCTTGTTACCCGGGACACTTCACCTAAACCGGTTGTTAAAAAAGATATTTCACCTCGCCCCATCGCAAAAAAGGTTGATATAAATAAAGTTAAAAAATAGAAAAAGTTTCTGACATCATTTCGGATGGCGATGGCATCCGATAGCAAACCGAAAGGAGCGATATGGTTAAGTTTAAGAAAAAGAATGCAATCAAGAATGAGTTTACAAAGGAAGAATTTAAAAAGGCCTACGTCAAAAAGGTAGAAGAAGTATCCGGAGAAAACTTCTCTGAATCTTCAATTCAAAATCAGTATGATGCCCTGGCCCAAATGGTTATGGAAACCATCACGGAAAAATGGGTGGAAAATAACCGGCGAAATCACGAAAGAGATGACAAGCAAATTTATTTCTTCTCCATTGAGTTTTTAATTGGCCGGCTGCTCCGAGCTTACATCAATAATCTGGGTTGGGACAAAATGGTTCCTGATGCACTGGAAGAACTCGGTGTTAGCTATGAAAAAATTCAGACCCGGGAACACGATCCTGCATTAGGTAATGGCGGACTTGGCCGTTTGATGGCATGCTTTTTGGACAGTACAGCCGCTATGAACTTCCCAGGCCACGGGAATGGCATCCGCTATAAATACGGGTTGTTCCAACAAAAAATTGTCAATGATGAACAGGTGGAAGTTGCCGATAACTGGCTGCGCAATGGCTACCCCTTTGAAATTGCCAAACCAGAAAAATCCGTTATTGTTAAATTCAAAGGCAACGTCCGGGAAGAATGGGTCAACGGGAAATTGGTTTTTATCCATGAAAATTACGAACCCGTGCTGGCGGTTCCCTACGATGTTCCTATCCAGGGGTATCATAATAAAACCGTTAACTCTCTCCGGTTATGGAGTGCTCAGCCAGTAGAAGATTTTGATTTAAACACCTTTAATCAGGGTCATTTCTTAAAAGCAATGCAGCGCAAATCGGAAGCGGAAGCCATCAGTCAGGTTCTTTACCCCAGTGATAATGGCTTTGAAGGACAGCAGCTTCGCCTTAAACAAGAATATTTCTTTGTCTGTGCCGGCCTTAAACGCATTGTCCGTCGATACAAAAAACACAATAACGGTTCCCTGGATGGTTTTTCAGACAAAATTTGCATCCACATCAACGATACCCATCCGGCCATGTGCGTTCCGGAATTGATGCGCATTCTGATCGATGAAGAAAACTATGAATGGGATGCCGCCTGGAAAATGACCGTCGACGCCATCAGTTTCACCAATCATACTGTTTTGCCGGAAGCCCTTGAAAAGTGGCCTATC
This sequence comes from Eubacteriaceae bacterium, assembly GCA_028705955.1. Classification (GTDB taxonomy): domain Bacteria; phylum Bacillota; class Clostridia; order Eubacteriales; family Eubacteriaceae; genus JAQWCN01. The sequence goes on along the minus strand of JAQWCN010000024.1, from coordinate 6,318 downwards.
GACATGATGAAGGAACTCTTGCCCCGGATTTACATGATTATTGAAGAAATCAACCGCCGGTTCGTTTGTGAAATGAACAGTAAATATCCCAACGATGAGGCTCGAAATTATAACATTTCAATTTTAAAAGATGGTCAGGTTCATATGGCCCATTTATCCATCATCGGAAGCCACTCCATCAATGGGGTAGCTGAACTTCACAGTAAAATTCTTCGGGAAGAAACGTTTAAAGATTTTTATGCTGTTTATCCTGAAAGATTTCATTCTGTGACCAACGGCGTCACCCCCCGACGGTTTATGATGGGCGCCAACACGGATTTAAAAGATCTTTTAATTGACACCATTGGTGAATCCTGGACCGATGCCAATTGTCTGAGTGACCTTAAACGTCTGGAAAAATATGCTGATGATCCGGCGTTCAGGGAAAAACTGAAAAAGGTCAAACAAACAAATAAAGAACGCTTGGCCCGTCATATAAAAGAAACCCAACATCTTGATATTGACCCCAATTCCATTTTTGATATCCAGGTCAAGCGGATTCATGAATACAAACGCCAGTTGCTCAATGCCCTGCACATCATGCACGTGTACAACCAATTGCGTTCCAACCCCAATGCTGATTTTGTTCCTAAAACCTATTTCTTTGCGGGAAAAGCGGCACCATCCTACGTTTATGCCAAAGAAGTTATAAAATTAATTAATGTTCTGGCTGAAAAAATCAACAATGATCCGCTGGTTAACTCAAAAATGAAAGTGGTGTTTGTCCCCAACTTTAATGTCTCCGGAGCCGAAATCATTTATCCGGCTGCAGAAATTTCCGAACAAATATCCACTGCCGGAAAAGAAGCTTCCGGGACAGGAAATATGAAATTTATGATGAATGGAGCCATTACCCTGGGAACCATGGATGGCGCAAATGTGGAAATCGCCAGAGCCGTTGGACAAGACAATATTTTCACTTTTGGTCTTTCGGATGTGGAAGTTGCCAATTATAACGAACACGGCGGTTACCGTTCTCTTGACGTTTATGAATCGGATCCCCGGGTTCAGGAAGTTTTAAACCAGCTGATTAACGGTTTTCTCAATGGGACCAACTTCCAGATTATTTATGACTCATTACTGCTTCATAACGACAATTATTTTGTATTAAAAGATTTTGCTTCATATTGTGACATCCAACAAATTTCCAGCCAGACGTATTGTAATCAGGATAAATGGCTCAGGATGTCAACCATCAATATCGCCAATTCAGGTATTTTTTCCAGTGACCGGTCGATCGCCGATTATCAGAAAAATATATGGAAAATAAATCATTAAAGCCATTTTATTTAAAGGAGGAAGAAAATGAATACGGAATGTGTAGCCATGCTCTTGGCAGGAGGACAAGGAAGCCGCCTGGGGACTCTGACATTTAATAACGCCAAACCCGCGGTTCTCTTTGGAGGGAAATACCGCATTATTGATTTCCCGCTGAGCAACTGTATGAATTCAGATATCGATGTTGTTGGTGTTTTAACCCAATACCGTCCTTATATTTTAAACAACTATATCAGTGATGGAAGTGCGTGGGCACTGGATAAAGTCAATGCTGGCGTGCGTATTCTTCCTCCCTATATGGGTCAAAAAGGAGGACGCTGGTACAACGGAACAGCTGATGCCATCTATCAGAATATCGATTTTATCGATCAATTTAATCCCGAATATGTACTCATTCTTTCCGGAGATCATATTTATAAAATGGATTACTCCAAAATGATTGCTTTTCATAAGGAACGCGCCGCGGATCTGACCATTGCGGTTATGGATGTCCCCTGGGAAGATGCCAACCGTTTTGGCATTGTCTGTTCCAACGATGAACAACGCATTCTTGAATTTCAGGAAAAACCTTCAGAACCAAAAAGCAATCAGGCTTCCATGGGAATCTATGTCTTTTCATGGCCGGTTCTGCGCAAGGCACTCACAGAAGATGCCGAAAATCCTAATTCTGAAAATGATTTTGGCAACAACGTCATTCCTCTGCTGCACAGCGAAGAAAAAAGATTGTTCGCCTATAGTTTTTCCGGCTACTGGCGGGATGTGGGAACCATTCAAAGCTATTATGATGCCAATATGGATTTATTGGATGATTCTTGTAACTTCGATTTAAGCGACCGCAATTTTAGAATTTATTCCAATAATACCAGCCGGCATCCTCAGTTTATCGGGACAGCGGCAAAAGTGACTGACAGTTTAATTTGCGATGGTTGTGTTGTTTTTGGCGAAGTGGAACATTCGATCATTTCCCACGATGTTACCATTGGCGAACACACTGTTATTAAAAACTCAATTATTCATACTGGAGCCGAGATCGAAGACGGCGCTCATTTAGAAAATTGCATTGTTGGCTCCCGAGGTGTTGTCCGGGCCGATGTGAAAATCGTGGCCATGGATTCTGACAATCCATCAGAAATTCATGTCATTAACGGTTAAGGAGGCAGAAAATGAAAAATACAATTGGATTTATTCTCAATATCGACAGCGAAAATTCGGACCTGAACGAACTGCTTCAACACCGCAGCATGAGTACCCTTCCCTTTGGCGGCCGTTACCGCCTGTTGGATTTTACCCTGTCCAACATGGTTAATTCCGGCATTAAACACGTCGGCGTTGTGGGGTCTTATAAATATTCATCCCTGATTGACCATCTTGGAACCGGGAAAGAATGGTCCCTAAGCCGTAAAACACAGGATCTTTCTATTTTAGCTGGTTCAAACAGCGTGCGTTTTGGCGATATCATTAAAATCAGTGTCCGTGATTTGTATAACAACCGTGTCTTCCTGGAACGAGGCTCCGACGTGGATGATGTTATCATTTCTGCCCCTAATTTGGTCACTTCTTTTGATTATAATGCCGCTTATAAAATTCATAAAACCAATAACAGTGATGTGACATTAATTTTCAAAAAAGTCCGGTCAGATTTTAATTTGACAGAAAATGACGCTTATGTTGATTTTGATAAATACCGTATCACCAATATTCATCATAAAACAGGAAATACCAGTGATCATGTATATGCCGATATGATGATTATCAAAAAAGATGTGCTGCTGGATTTATTGGATATGGCCGACCGTCTGGGTGAATGGGATCTTCTGGATGTTATCAGTGACAATATTGACACCCTCCGGGTCTTTGGCGCCCCACACACCGGTTATATCAACCGGGTCAACAGCATGTCCAAATTTTATGAAGCCAACATGGATTTACTGAATTTTGATATCATGAAAGAATTATTCCTGGGCGAACATCAAATCTATACCAAAATGAAAGATAATCATCCTACTCATTATGGAAAAGATGCTCAGGTCATTAACTCCATTGTTGGCAGTGGCTGCGTGATTGATGCAAAAATTGACAATAGTGTTTTATTCCGGGACTCAAAAATTGGAGCCCATTCAGAAATCAGCGATTCCATTATCATGCAAAAAGCCGAAATTGGAGAAAATGTTAAATTGAAATACGTGATTTTCGATAAAGACTGCAAAATTCGGGATAACGCTACCTTAATTGGTACCCGGGATAATCCCATTATCTTAAGTAAAGGAAGGAGCATCTAATATGGATAAGCTAAAAATTCTGTTTGCCGCCTCAGAAGCCTTTCCTTTTGCTAAAAGCGGCGGTCTGGGCGATGTCATTGGCTCACTGCCCAAGGCCTTTCCCCCGGATCAAACCGATGTTCGGGTCATTATTCCAAAATATGGCAGTATCCCTGACGAATACACAAAGGATTTTCAACCTGTTGACGTCTTTTACGTCCGAATTGGTGAAATGGATCAGTATGCCGGAATTTTAAAATACAAAAAAGACAATGTCATTTATTATTTTATTGACAATGAACATTATTTTAATCGGCCTGATCTCTACGGTTACTATGACGAAGCCGAACGCTATATCTTTTTCTGCCGGGCCGTTTTGGAATGTATCCCCTATATCGATTTTTATCCGGATATTCTCCACGCCCACGACTGGCAAACGGCTTTGATTCCATATTTGCTTAAGGAACAATACCAATGGCATTATCAAAACACGAAATCGGTATTTACAATTCACAACATTAAATACCAGGGCGTTTATGGTTTTAAGGATATTTCCGGAACATTAAACTTGGACTACTTCCCAACAACCATGGAATTTTATAAAGATGTCAACTTTATGAAAGGGGCTTTATACAGTGCCGATTTGGTGACGACGGTCAGTCCGTCTTACGCCGAAGAAATTAAGGATCCCTATTACGGCGAAGGTTTGGATGGTGTGATCCGGGATGTCAGTTACAAAGAAGTCGGTATCTTAAACGGCATTGATGATCGGGAATACAATCCTCAAAATGATCCTCATATTTGGAGCAATTTCTCCTATTCCTACGCAAAGAAAATGGAAAACAAACGGGCCCTCCAGGATCATCTCAACCTTCCTGTTGACAATAATAAACCCATTATTGCGATGATCAGCCGGCTGGTGGAACAAAAGGGATTGGATTTAATCGCCGCGGTCATTCATGAAATCCTCCAAATGGATATTCAGTTTGTCGTTCTTGGCACCGGAGACCCGGCCTATGAAAATATGCTGCGGGAGGTTGCATACACGTATCCGGATAAAATGCGCTCATGTATTACTTTCGACGAAGATTTATCCCGAAAAATTTATGCCGGTTCCGATATGTTCTTAATGCCTTCCAAATTTGAACCCTGCGGCCTCAGCCAACTCATCGCCATGCGCTATGGATGTATTCCCATTGTAAGGGAAACTGGCGGATTAAAGGATACGGTTCACTATTTTAATTCAACCACTGGAGAAGGCAATGGATTTAGTTTTGCAACCTACAATGCACACGATATGCTCTTTACCATCCAGCGGGCAGTGGGCCTGTTTTATGAACAGCGGGATCAATGGAAGGTGCTGACCACCAATGCCTGTAAATCAGATTTTAACTGGAAAAACTCCGCAGACACTTATCTCTATTATTACAAAAAAATCACGGGGAAACTGGTCTGATGTATTTTAGACACAATTCATTTGATCTTAAATTCAGAGAGCCATTTGGAGCCGTTCCAACTGGCTCTCATGTTACGCTTCAGGTGGAAGCCCACGATGTCACCAATATTCGTTTGCGCACTTACTACCGCAAAAGTGAACGCTACTTTGATATGCTGCCATCGGATTCTCCAAATCTCTTTACCTGTTCCATTGCCCTGCCGTCATCTCCCGGTTTATTCTGGTATGATTTTAGATTCAATGCTGACGGTCGGTCTTATACTTATGGTACCCAGGGTGACAACATGGGTGGTGAAGGCCGCATATATGAAAGTTATCCCCCTTCCTATCAAATTACACTTTATGACACCACCCGAACGGTACCCCAATGGTACACCGGGGGAATTATGTATCAAGTTTTCCCGGATCGCTTTTGTAAAGGAGATTATCCGGGAACGTACCATTCCAATGCGATGATCCATGGCAACTGGGATGACTCTCCCCACTACTTTAGAAAATCAGACGGAAGCATTGCCTATTGGGATTTTTTTGGTGGAAATTTACAGGGCATTATCGATAAACTGGATTACATCCAGAATCTGAATGTAACCATTTTATACATCAATCCAATTTTTGAATCCCATAGCAATCACAAATATGATACTGGTGACTACAGTGTCATTGATCCCGAATTTGGTGATGAAGCCTTGTTTAAAACCCTGTGCGCCGAAGCCGGTAAACGTGGCATTCACGTCATATTGGATGGGGTTTTCAGTCACACCGGAGACGATAGTCGTTATTTTAATAAGTATGGCCATTATCCCGGTTCCGGGGCCTATCAGGGCGAAAATTCCCCTTATTATAATTGGTACCGCTTTTCCCGATTTCCGGATAAATACGAATCGTGGTGGGGAATTGATTCCATGCCAAACATTGAAGAACTGACTCCCAGTTATCAAAATTATATCTTTCGAAGTGAAGATTCCATTATTCGCAAATGGACCCGGGCCGGTGCCTCTGGCTGGCGCCTGGATGTGGCTGATGAACTACCCGACGAATTTATTGCCGGACTAAAAGAGGCCCTCGTCGATGAAAAAGACGATGCTATTCTCATTGGTGAGGTTTGGGAAGACGCTTCGAATAAAGTTGCCTATGATGTCCAGCGCAAATACTTTATGGGTTACGAACTGGATGCCGTTATGAATTATCCGTTCCGGGAAACGTTCATCAATTTCTTTTTAGGCAATTTGCGGGCCCGGGACGCTGTCCGGAAAATGATGTCTCTTTATGAAAATTATCCCCGCAAAC
>JAQWCN010000138.1 GCA_028705955.1 Eubacteriaceae bacterium | reverse complement strand
TATATCGAGTGCTAATAATTTGAAAATAATTATTGGAGGCATAAAAAATGAGTTTAAAGCCATTAGGTGACAAAGTTGTAATTAAAGTAAAAGATGAAGAAGTAAAAACAAGCAGTGGGATCGTTTTACCGGGTTCGGCCCAGGAAAAACCACAGCAGGGAACAGTTATGTCAGTCGGTTCTGGTGAAGTGATCGATGGCAAACGCGTGCCAATGGATGTCAAAGCAGGGGATGAAGTTATCTATTCCAAATATTCCGGCTCAGAAGTTAAAGTCAATGAAGAAAAGTTTTTGATTATCAAACAGAGTGATATTCTGGCCATTGTGGAATAAAGATTAAGCATAATTTGAGGAGATAATAAAATGTCAAAAGATATTAAATACCGTGTTGATGCAAGAGAATTGTTAATTAATGGTGTCGATAAATTGGCCGATGCTGTTAAAGTAACTTTAGGACCTAAAGGTCGCAATGTAATTTTATCAAAAAGTTATGGGGCACCTAATATTACAAATGATGGAGTGACCATTGCAAAAGAAATTGATCTGGAAGATCAATTTGAAAATATGGGTGCTCAACTGGTTAAAGAAGTCGCGACAAAGACAAATGATGTAGCTGGTGACGGAACAACGACGGCAACATTATTGGCTCAGGCTATTGTTCGTGAAGGTAACCGCAATGTTGTTGCAGGTGCTAATCCGATGATTTTAAGAAAAGGGATTGAAAAGGCTGTTGACGTGGTTGTTGATGGGTTGAAGGAAATCAGCGAACCGGTTAAATCAGCTGAATCCAAGGCTCAGGTTGCTTCAATTTCTGCGGCAAATACTGAAATTGGAGAACTTATCGCAAAGGCAATGTCTGAAGTTGGTGACGATGGTGTCATTACTGTTGAAGAAGGTAAAGGCATGGGCACTGAATTGGAATTGACTGAAGGGATGCAATTTGACAGAGGGTATCTTTCTGGTTATATGGTTACAGACACTGAAAAAATGGTCGCTGAATTAGATAATCCTTATATTTTGATTACGGATAAAAAGATTTCTAATATTCAGGAAATTCTGCCTATTCTGGAACAGATTGTACAGCAAGGGGCAAAACTTTTAATTATTGCAGAAGATGTTGAAGGTGAAGCACTGACAACTTTGGTTCTAAACAAATTAAGAGGAACATTTAATTGTGTGGCTGTTAAAGCTCCAGGTTTCGGTGATCGTCGTAAAGAAATGCTCAGAGATATTGCCATTTTAACAGGTGGTCAGGTTATTTCAGAAGAAGTGGGCATGGAACTCAAAGATACAACGGTTGAACAATTAGGTAAGGCCCGTCAGGTAAAAGTGGATAAAGAAAATACGATTATTGTAGATGGACAAGGTGACAAAGCGGCTGTTGATGAAAGAGTTGCGCAGATCAAAGCTCAGATTCCAGAAACAACTTCAGATTATGACAAAGAAAAATTGCAGGAACGCTTGGCAAAACTGGCCGGTGGGGTTGCAGTTATCCAGGTTGGTGCAGCTACAGAAGTTGAATTAAAAGAACTTAAATACCGTATTGAAGATGCACTTAATGCGACAAGAGCTGCTGTTGAAGAAGGCGTTGTTCCGGGTGGTGGTACTGCTTTAGTCAATACGATTGACAAAGTTGATGAATTAATTACAACTCTCGATGGTGACGAAAAAACTGGAGCGACCATTATCAGACGCGCGATTGAAGAACCGGTTCGTCAGATCGCTGAAAATGCAGGCTTAGAAGGCTCAGTTATTGTCAATGAACTGCGTAAGAAAGATAAGGGAATTGGCTATAATGTTTTGGAAGATAAGTATGTTGACATGGTAAAAGAAGGAATCATTGACCCGACCAAGGTGACCAGAACGGCTATTCAAAATGCAGCAAGTATCACTTCCATGTTACTGACAACAGAAGTTGCAGTGGCAGACCATCCGGAAGAAAATGGTAATGCGGCGGCAGCAGCTATGGCAGGTGCTGGCGGAATGGGCGGCGGAATGCCGATGATGTAAGTTCAATATAATCATAAAAAGTATGGACAGTTTTTTGTCCATACTTTTTTTATTGATTTTTGGATAGGATTGATGTAAAATGTTTACATGATAATATGTCATTTTAAGTAGGAGAAAGGAATATGAGACATTTAGGATTTCAGACCAATAATTTTATTATTCAACGGATGAGAAATGAATTGTTTAATCAGGATCAAACGATACACAGTGTATCACATCCAGTTATTCGAAAAGAGGATGAAAAATACTATCTAGCCGTTTTTATTGATCATTATAATAAGGAAGAATTATTTAGTGGAAAAATATATAGACCTGATCAATGGGCGATTGCAGATTTAAACACAGGAAATATCGTCAAAAAAATTGATTGTAAGAAAAGAGATTTTACAACGATTCCATTAGATACAAAAATTGATATAGAAAAAGTAGATGTGATTACAGACCAAAACTATTATGAACAAATGTTTGGACTCTTGGATAAGATTCGTTTATCACTTATTATGAATGGTTCATTTGATCTGGATGTTTATAATTTATATATGGATAAGCTGCTAACGGATGTTTCAGAAGGTATTGGCCAGTACTATCTTGATTTAAGTCAAATAGATTATCAGGATACTTACCGAAAAAGGTAAAAACAATATTAATATGAAAATGTATCGGTGTTTTTGATTTTTTTGCCTGTTAAGAGGTTTATCAATTTGATATAATAAAAAGAAAACGGAGATTACAATGTGTACAATAGCAATTTATAATCCGATTGGTTGTGATAACAATTCACCTGATGTCTTAAAAATTAAAGTCGCAGTTAATGCGCTTAAACAAAGGGGAATCACGATAAAACTAGTGGATTTTGAGAATTCTCCGGATCAATTTTGTGATGATCAGAAAGTTGAAGAAGTATTACTCCAAGATGGGCCGGATGTTTTTCCAATTACGGTAGTAGATGGAGAGGTATATCAAAAAAATTCATATCCTCATTATGGTGATTTGTTGGCATGGAGCGCAAATGCACCATTATAGATTGAGCGATAGATTATAAAAACTTTTAAATATAAAAAGCGAAAAATGTATCAACCATCATGGAAATACATTTTTCGCTTTATTTTTGTGCTACACATTGTTCCTCTCTTCTTCGTTTTCGATTGGGAAAGGAATAGCAGCAAAGACTTCTTCCATTTCTTTCTGTTTAGCATGATATATTTTGAGTATTAGATTGTTGATAACTGTTAGAATGGATTGACTGTCAACACTGCCATCGTTAGTTGGTTTCGCCGCATATAAGATACACAGCATTTCATTTCGAGAGGTTCCTTTTAGATTGCCAAAAAGTGTATTTAATACTTTTTTTTCATTTTGATTGAGTTCCATTAATGATTCCCCCTTATCTGTTTTTTATTATAACAAGCTTTTTACAGGGTTTCAATCTGATTCGTCAGATTCCACTAGCACGGCAAGATTTTCCCATTTTTCTAATAATGTTGCAGATTTTTCTTTTAATGACTGGTATTCTCTGGAAAATGCTTTAGCTTGATTGATATCATCATAAAAATGGGCATCACACATTTGTAATTCCATATTAGCAATTTGTTGATCGTTTTTTTCTATTTCTGTTTCAAGGTTTTTTAATTTATTTTTTTGTTTGCGTTTGTTTGTTTGTGTTTGTTTTTTGATCTTAAGTTGATGTCGTCTTTGGGTTTTGGTTTGCTCTGGTTTATTATCTTTTTGAATGTCAATTTGCTGTTGTTGCTGCTGTTGTTTTTCATAATAATCCTCATAGTTACCAATTGTTTCTTGCATACATCCAGGAGAAAATGCGAAAATTCGATTGGCAATTTTATTTAAAAAATAACGGTCATGGGAAATAGCCATAACTGTGCCCTCATATGCAATGAGGGCATTTTCCAGTATTTCTTTTGTTGTCATATCAATATGATTAGTCGGTTCGTCCAAGAGCAAAAAATTTGAGTCAGAAACCATGAGCATTGCAAGACGTAAACGTGCCATTTCGCCGCCAGAAAGACTTTCTGTTGTTTTGAAGACAGAATCACCCTTAAATAAAAAACGTGCCAACAAATTGCGAATTTGGCCTTCTGATAATTGGGAATCGATGCTCCAAATAGCATCAATAAGAGAGATGTCACCATAAATGCTGGTATCTGTGCTTTCTTGGCTGTAATAACCGATACGAACTTTTTGACCAAAGTGGATGTTTCCGGAATCGGCCCGAATTTGTTTCATTAGAATTTTAAATAAAGTTGATTTCCCGATGCCATTAGGTCCAATAATGCCAATTTTGTCACAACGAAAGACATTGAAAGATAAATTATTAAGCAAGGGTTTGTTGGGATAAGCTTTAAAGAGATTTTTAACACTTAATACAT
>JAQWCN010000137.1 GCA_028705955.1 Eubacteriaceae bacterium | reverse complement strand
TGCGCTGGAAAGCCCGGTAAAGTCACCCCGGATCATTTTAAAAAAGTAAAGCAGCATCCATCCGGAAATGGTCGTATAAAACATCATGAGCAGGTAGTTGCCGGCCATGGCGACCCATTTAAAAACGTGCCACTTGCTGCCGGCGGGTTCCAGCACTTCAAAAGACAAGGCGGTGCTTTTCCGGCTGCCCCGGCCCACGGCAAATTCAGAAATGATAATCGGCAGACCCAAAACGACCAGAAAAAACAGGTAGATTAAAACAAAGGCACCGCCGCCATATTTCCCTGTAATATAGGGAAAACGCCAGACATTTCCCAGGCCGATGGCGCAGCCGGCCGAGATCAGGATAAAACCCAATCGGGATGAAAACTTTTCTCTTTCCAAAAATAACTCCTTTATAATTGAATACGTAAATGATTAAGAACCGATGTAGCCCCAGACAAAAACAAGCAGGATAATGGCCGGTAGAATGACAGACATATAAAACCGGGCCTTTGGTGGGAATTTTAACCCGTTTCCGGCATTGGCCTCGGAAAGAAAAGCGGGAAATCCCCAGCCCCAGCGGGAGGTGCAAAACAAAACGTACACCAGGCTGCCGATCGGCACAATATTATTGCTGAAAATAAAATCCTCCAGATCCAAAATGGTGGAGCCATCCCCCAGAGGCTGAATGCCACTCAAAAGATTAAAGCCCAGGGCACAAGGCAGGCACAACACCACCATGACCGCGGCGCCAGTGGCGCAGGTCTTTTTTAGACTCCAGCCGGTCACATCCCGGACGCCGGCAATGATATTCTGAAAGACAGCAATCACGGTGGACAGCGCCGCGCAGGACATGAATAAAAAGAACAGGAAGCCCCAAAACCAGCCGCCGGCCATTTCACTAAACACATTGGGCAAGGCGATAAAGATGAGGGGCGGTCCGGACTGGGGAGCAATGCCGTAGGAAAAACAGGCCGGAAAGATAATGATGCCAGCCAGAAAAGCGACGATGGTATCCAGAACCGCAATGGTGACCCCTTCACCAGCCAGCCGTTTGGACCGGTCGATATACGAGCCAAAAATGGCCAGGCTTCCGATGCCGACACCCAGGGTAAAGAATGCCTGACCCATGGCGGCAAAAATACATTCGGACAATCCGGCATCCATCATTTTCTGAAAATCCGGTTTGAGGTAAAATTGCAGACCGGAAGCGGCGCCGGGTAAGGTAAGAGATCGGATGGCCAGCGCCAGCATCAGGATAAACAGACAAGCCATGATCCATTTAACAATGCGTTCCACGCCATTTTGAAGGCCACCGCCGCACACAAAAAAACAAAACAGCACGGTGATAATCATAAACGCCACCGTCAGAACCGGGTTGGAGGTCATCGTTGAGAAAACCTGGGTGACCCCGCCGCTGTCAAGGCCTGTAAAATCACCTTTTAGCATTTTAATACAGTATAAAATCATCCAGCCCGCGATGGTGGTGTAATACATCATCAAAAGAACATTGCCCGCCATAGCCAGACCTTTAAAAAGGTGCCACTTGCTGCCCTTGGGTTCCAGGACATCAAAAGAAAGCATCATGCTTTTCTGGCTGCCCCGGCCGACGGCCAGTTCGGTAATGACCAGGGGAACGCCAAGGATAAACAGAAAAAGCAGGTAGATCAAAACAAAGGCCCCGCCTCCGTATTTTCCAGTGATATAGGGAAAACGCCAGACATTGCCCAGGCCGATGGCGCAGCCGGCCGAAATTAAAATGAACCCCAGCCGGGATGAAAAATGTTCTCGCTCCATAAAATTCTCCTTTTTACTAAAAAAACAAATCAACTTTAATTGTAACATAAAGATAGAATTAAGGGTTATAATTATTATTAAGAGGGAGAGAAAGGGGAGAAACGATGAAAATTAAAAAAATTACAGCAGTTTATTTCAGTGCGACGGGCAACACCAAAAAAGTGGTGGAAGCCCTTGCCCGACAGTTAAAAGATAATTTGGAACTTCCGCTGGACATTGCAGATATCACCCTGCCGGGGGCCAGGGAAAAGGGCAGGACCTTTGACGCAGACGATTTGGTTGTTTTTGGAACGCCCGTTTATGCCGGCCGGGTCCCCAATAAGCTGCTGCCGGATTTGAAAAAAATGTTCAGTGGCGGCGGCGCGGCGGTTATTCCCGTCGTCACCTTTGGCAATCGCAGTTTTGACGATGCGCTGATGGAACTCAAATTGCTGCTGGAAGCGGCGGGCTTTGTCCCGGTGGGGGCGGCGGCAGTGCCGGCCCGGCACGCCTTTACCGATCAACTGGCAGGGGACCGTCCGGATATCGGGGATTTCCAGATACTGTCCGCCCTGGCGGATGCGGTGGAAGTCGTTTTGAAATTCAGGAAAGGCGAAGGGAAAGCTTTGCGTGTCGAAGGCCACAATCCGGTGGGGCCGTACTACGTTCCCAAGGGGGAAGACGGTCAGCCGGCCAAATTTCTAAAGGCCGTTCCAAAAACGGATCGTAAAAAATGTGACCGGTGTATGCTTTGTGCAGCCCACTGCCCCATGGGAAGTATCGATTTAAAGAATCCGGCAGTGATCAGTGGGGTTTGTATCAAATGCCAGGCCTGTATCCGGGACTGCCCGCAGCACGCCAAATCTTTTGACGATCCTGCCTTTTTGTCCCACGTGGCCATGCTCGAAGCCAACTATACACAGCCGGCCCAAATCAAAACCTTTGTTTAGAAAGCTTAAAAAGCTTTAAGAAAATCCAGAGTGTGTGACATAGTCACGGATCATTTCAGACAAAGCGGTTATACTATAAGCATCAAATGAAGGAGGAAAGAAACATGGCAGTCGTAACCATTACAAGCGAAAACTTTGAACAGGAAGTGTTAAAATCGGAACAACCGGTATTGGTTGATTTTTGGGCAAGCTGGTGCGGCCCCTGCAAGATGCTTTCACCGATTGTGGACGAAGTGGCGGAAGAAACCGACACGGTTAAAGTGGGGAAAGTCAACGTGGACGAACAGCAGAATTTGGCGGGGCAGTTTCAGGTGATGAGTATCCCGACCCTCATTTTATTTAAAGGGGGCAAGGCGGTCAAACGCAGTGTCGGCGCGATGCCGAAAGCAGACGTCCAAGCGTTTATCCAAGCATAAAAAAAGCCAAACCCAGAGGGGTTTGGCCTTCGGGTTTGGAATCGAAATAGAGCTTTAATCCCCAGGCCGGATCCGTGCGGGAGGATTCGGCTTTTTTTGCATGGGCTCCCGGTAAATCCGGTAAAATTCTGCAATTTGCCGGTTGAGCAGGGCCAGGGCATCGGCCTCTTCATCGGGGCGGTTGTCGTAGCGGGAGAGCAAAAAGAAAATGGGGGCGTAAAAAGCCACGGCAATCACCTTTGGATCGACGGGGATAAAGGCGCCGGCAGCCACCAGTTGTTTAAAAACAGCGGTCTGGTAGGTGATGGCGTCTTCCATAAAAAATTGCCGGTACATATCGCTGAGGCTGGAATCGTGAAATTGTTCCAGGGAAAGCATGCGCCGGTATTTGGAGACAAAGGGGTCTTTCAGGTAAAACAGAAAGACACGGTCACTAAGTTCAGTCAGATCCGGCAGGGTCAGGTTGGCGTAACGGGAACTGGCGTCTTCGGTGGTGGCGTCCGGCAAGACCAGTTCCCGGGTTTTTGCGGCCAGCCGGTTGTTCATTTCAGAAACGATGGTGTCAAAGATGGCCTGTTTGCTGGAAAAGTGTTTGTATAAAGAGGCATCCCGGATGCCAACCGCAGCGGCGATTTCTTTAACGGAGACCCCGTCGTAACCCTTTTGAGAGAAAAGGTCCAGGGCAGCGTGAACAATGCGTTCAGCGGTTCCCGGGCCTTTTTTTTGCGGGCTCATAAGGCGGCTTCCCCGGAAACGTCTTTTGCAAAACGTTCCACGGTTTCCCGGGATTCAAACAAAACACAGGCGCCGTTATGTTCCTGGGTCAGGGTGCCGGAGGTATCCAGCTTTTTGAACAATGGGGATTCCAGCGCGTCGAGCAACGTGTGACTGGCCAGATTGGTGTCGGAATAAGGGGAAAAGGGGCAAGGCTCTGCGTCCCCGGCCGGGTTGATGTGAAAAAACCCCCGGCCTGCGGCCAGACAGCCGCCGCTGGCCCGCTCGTCCCCGGGAAAGTCGATAAAGACCATATCCGGATACTCTTTCCGCCGCTGATCCAAAATGGCGGTGAGCTGACGACGGTCTTCCGGGGTCGGAGCCAACCCGGCAGTGCTTTTACAGAAAGGCACGTATTCCACGGTGATGATGGCTTTACATCCCCGGCGGCGGAGCGCATCCAGAAAGGGAGCAGCGGTTACTGCGTCCCGGTTTTCCCGGGTGACCGTGATCGAAGCGCCGTAGAGGATCCCGGCCGCCCCCAGCCGGTCCATGGT
>JAQWCN010000136.1 GCA_028705955.1 Eubacteriaceae bacterium | reverse complement strand
CATCCTTCCCACTGACCAGGCATTGCATCACGGGCGCCCCGGTTCCTTTTTTGATGTGGTTCTGCCACATCCCGTTAATCGCAACATCGTTTTGAGCAAAGATCCCGCCATCAATCCTGAATACCAAATTAGCCGATTCCAACTGGTCCAAATAAGCGCCGAGTACTTCGTTTGTTTCAGCATCTTCCGGCTGCCATTGTTCAAAAAAACGGACAACTGAAGCAGCCGCCGGTGAATCCATATTTTTTAATAGGGAAATATGAAGGTCTTTACATTTTTCAAAATATTTCAATGCTTTTTGATCAAGCTTTTTTTGATCGGTTAAACGCTGCTCTTCATTTTTCATCGTTGATTTTTTTGGAATTCCAAGAAAAAAAGTGGCATTGTCACACAAAAAATATGGCGGTGGCGCCTGACCAGAACGGGGTGGCTGTTCGGGAACAGTCATTGCTTTTGACACTTTCACCGTCTTTTTTCCCCTCTTTTCCTCATGGGTTTCTGGTAATACATCCAAAAGCCTGCCATCTAAACTGATATTCAGCGAAAATGCAACGTTAGCTGTACTGTATCCCCGTTTTGGAATTTCGTCCTTTTCGTCCAGTCTCTGCAACTGTTCATAATAATTGACCAGCTCTTTTAAAATCATGATGACACTTTTACTTTCGTCAAATCCAACACCCCATTATCCAAAATACCATGAAAAAATTGCGCTTTAATTTTTTCCGGTTCCGAATAATCCATATCGTAAAGCATCGTTCCCAAATCAATGGTTTCATTGGCATAAGCCGTCACAATCGAATGTTCTTCCGGCCACGCCTGAAAATGTGCCGTGAATTCCCGACAGCCAAAATACGGTTGGGAATAGCAGCTTCCCCGTTTTAGCCGTCTTCTAATAATATCTGTAAACTTTCCAGGGTTATCCGTCTCATTTGCCTGATTTGTCATTTCAAAATGCGCTTCTATAACATAATGAACATCCCGCAGCGCTAATGCCGCCCTTTGAGCAATCGACCGGGTCGTGATCAATTCCAGATGTTTCTTCCCTCCCTTCATCACTTGCAGGGCATTGCTGCCGCTGACCACCTCCTTCACTTCATTGCGCCGGATATTCATGAACTGAATGGTGTTTAACACGTAAATCCGGTCTATGATCCAACGCATTCCCGGGTGCCAATAAATTGACTCCAAAATTCCCCGGGCCGCTGAAGGTGTCATCACCTCATACGTACACCGCTCCACCTTGAACTCGGGGCGGGAAAACAACGCGTAATCCCCCCAAGTCTCTACCTTCACACCAATCATTCGTTTCCTCCCTTCTTAAACAATTATCTTCCCTTGCCACACTTCTAAAGTTTGTCGTTTCAACAATTTCAGTTACAATTATTTAAAAACGTATTTATATAATATAATGATTAAAAAGTCAGGCACCCTTTTCTACATATAATATCCTACTCCATAGTCGACTTCAGGAATGAGCAATCCCGTTTCCAGTGAATAATCCTCATTATTTTTTAAGACCGCAATCTGATCATCAAGCGGCTCCATTTTAGAATATTCCTCCAATCGCTTATATTCATCCTCGCGGACCGACACACTGTACTGCCCCATGGCTCTGAGTAATGGCTTACTTGGTCCAACAAAGCGGAACTGATTTAACATTTTTTCTGCTTTCACTTCATTGGCAATAAAGATATCATAGGTTCTTTCATTAATCATTTTAAATTTATTGCTGGCTGTTCGAAAAGCATGATCCTGATTTTTTCCACCAAGAAGGTCCATGATCCCCTGTTGATCCAACGTCTCTCCCCCTGTAGAATATAATTCTTCAAAATAAGCATGAATACATTCTGGAGCATCAATGGGATTATACTTTCTGGCAATCATTTTTGTCCTGGCGATATAACTTCCGAAAGAACCTGATAATGGTTTCTTATCGACCCATTCAAAAATATAAACAAAGCTTTCATCCAACGGATGCTTTCCTTCCCGATTGCAACGTCCACCCGCTTGAATCATCGAATCCAAACCTGCGCTTTCCCGATAAACAACCGGAAAATCCACATCAACGCCTGCTTCAATTAAGCTGGTTGAAACCACCTTACATTCTTCTCCATTTTCCAGGCATCTTTTGATCTCAGCAATCACTTTTTGCCGGTGTGATGGCATCATCCATGTCGATAAGTAAAATTTATTAGTGCCTGTTATTTTTTGATACAGCTCTAATGCCTGCCGTTTAGTATTGACAATACACAAAAATTGATCGCTTTCATTCAACTTGGCAGCTAAAGAATCAGTCGTTTGTCCCTCAATTCTTTGATATCGAACCCGTCTGAAAAAGTTGTAAAGCGCCTCTGTATTTTGACATATTTCTTTGATTGTTATATCCTTTGCAAAAAAAGGTCTTAACGCCGGTTGAGTTGCTGTGCATAAAACTGCAGAACATCGATAGTTTCTAATCAGTTCTGCAATGGCATGAACGCAGGGAATCAAATACTCCTGAGGCAACATTTGAGCTTCATCAAAAATAATAACACTCTCTGCTATATTATGGAGTTTGCGACACTGGGATGATTGACTGCCGAACAGGGATTCAAAAAATTGCACATTGGTCGTCACGACAACAGGCGCATCCCAATTCTCACAGGCCAGTTTCTTTGCTGTAATTTCTTGTGTTGTCAATTCTTTCGCATCATCGTAAGATACATGACTGTGATGAGCAAGAACATTGTCTTTTCCTAAAATAGCTTGAAATTCCTCTACGGTCTGATCGATAATACTGGTAAAAGGGATGACATAAATAATCCGCTTCATCCTGTATTTTTTAACCTGTTCCATGGCAAAAGCCAATGAGGAAATGGTTTTTCCACCACCAGTCGGCACCGTCAGGGTAAAAAGTCCTTTATCACTGATTTTCCCCATTTTAAGACAAGAACCAAGGATTTCATTTCGTTTTTTCCCAATTTCTTGCTGCGGATTCCTTTTGAGGAAACCATCTGTTTTCTTTTTTAAACGATCGTTCAATGTTTGCCACGATTCATTCAAACCCCTTGGCTTTTTTTCTGTTGACATGAAAGCCTCTGTATCCAAAAAATCGGCATCAACCAGACAAGAATAGAGCATACGGATTAAAAATGAGCGTTGAAACATGGATTCTTCCTTAATCAATTTCAAAGCGGGTATTTTCAATTCCCGTTCTAAATTCATTTCATTGTGAAAAGCCTGATAATCTGGAATCTTCTTTTTCATTCTTGCCCGAAGTGTTGCATCTCCCGGTTCATCAACCCCGTTGGTAAAATCCATCAATCCGCTGTGATGACCTGCCACAATGGCACTAATAATGGTCTGGTTGGTTTCCTTTGCGCCAGCTGTCGAATGATCGACTTTTGGCCCATCTTTTTTGATCCGGTTTTGAAAAGCCTCACTGTATTTTCCCAGATCATGATATTGACCTGCGCAATACCCCCATGGTCCACAACCAAAGGTTTCTGCAAAATTTCCGCTTATCTTTGCCGTATTTTCCAAATGCTCCTTCAATTCCTGATCGACAATTTCCCCATGCTCCATTATTTTTCGATGTGCACTATACATTCTTCCTCCCCTTATCTTTAATCGTCTCTCAATCAATTATACGCCCTTCCCAGCGGTTTGTAAACAAGCACGGCCCCCATTTGACAAACACGTATTCAATAATCAAAAAATAAAAAAACCACCGGGATAATTTGATGAAAGACCGGTGGTCAAGGAAAGGTGCTTCCCAGGGGTAACCTGGCGTATTGGCTATGGGAAATGGAGGTGTGAAGTCCTGCCCCAAAACTGCGGCAGTTATATCTCCGATGCTGCCGGTAAAAAGTTTCTTTTGTCTCTTCACTCTCCGTCCGGCGCCCCTGAAGGCGCAGCAGTGATGCAATCATCTGAAGATTATTTTTAACACGATGATGGATTTCCTTAATCGCGACCGATTTTAGCACCAACTCATGTTCCTGATTTCTTTCCCGGGTTATATCTTTTATCACAACAGCAAAGCCCAACTTGTCCTTCCAAATTTTAATGTGTCTGATGCTGCGGTAATAATCCCCCAACTTGGCCTCTTGAAAACCCAGCTTGCCGTCAATGGCATCCAGGTTGATATCGATGAGACAGATATTCTGATAGGACTAACCGATTAAATTATCGACATATCCCACCTGACTGATTTGTTTTAAATAATCGTACGCCTTCTTTTCTTCAATATTGGCCTGCTCCATCAAACACCCCTTGGCTTTTTCAATCACGATACGGTTTTGAAGCCTTTTTGAAACCGTCTGGACATCTTTTTTCAGGCGCTGACATTCTGAACTTTTGGCCCGGGCCATGGCAATGGTCGGCACCAGCGAGCTTTCAATAATCGGCTTGACCAGATAGCCGCTCACCCCGC
>JAQWCN010000023.1 GCA_028705955.1 Eubacteriaceae bacterium | reverse complement strand
TGCGCCCCGGTGGTATCACGGTGGATGATCTGAAAGGGGTTGTCGGTGAGGTGGCCGTATCCGCCAATATCACCAAAAACATCATCCCCAAGGTTGCCAAATGTCCGGGCATGAAATATAAACATTACGCGCCCAAGGGGCAGATGGTGATTGTCCGGGGCAGCGATGACGAGCGGGCGGCCAAGATCGAGGCAGCCATTGCCCAGCTCAAAGAAGGGGATCATCCGGCGGTACTGGCCCGGGATGAAACCATCGACCGGTATCATCATGGCGTGATCGTATCTCTGGGCAGCCGGAAAGATCCGGAAGAGATGAGCCGGAACCTGTTTGCGCGACTCCGGACCTTTGACGATATGGGCATCACCCATATTTTTGCGGAAGATGTCGAAATGGCCGACGAGACCCTTGCCCTGATCAACCGGATGTACAAAGCAGCCGGCTACACGTTTATATAATGTTTTCAACACGTTCCAGTAGGGTTTAAAAATTGGAACGTGTTTTATTTTGTCCAACAGGAGACGTATGGAAAAACTTCAATCCTTTAATACCTTTATCAGTAAGCATATGGCTTTTGTGACACCCACCTGCCTGGTGCTGGGGGTGCTCACCGCGGCGTGGATGAACCGGCTTTCGTTTATGGTGCCCGGACTCTTTGCTTTTATGACCTTTGAAGGCAGCCTCGGGACCGATTTTAAAGCGGTGGGCAATGTGGCCCGCCATCCGGTGCCTTTGCTGGCGGTGCTGGTGATCCTCCACTTGGCCATGCCGCTGATTGCCCTGGGTGTGGGTCTGGGGCTTTACGGAAACAACGCCAACCTGGTCACCGGGATTTTGCTGGAGTTTCTGGTTCCCACCGGCATTGTGAGTCTGACCTGGGTAGGCATTTACGATGGCAATATTCCGATGACCCTTTCGGTTATCGTGGTGGATACCCTGATCGCCCCGCTGATTATTCCCTTTATGATGCAGATCATGCTGGGGTCGGTGGTGACCATTTCGTCACTCGGAATGATGGTCGATCTGATTGAAATGATCGCCATTCCCGCTCTGATCGGAATGGGTCTGAACCAGATGACCCACGGAAAGATCACGAAGACGGTCAAACCCGTTTGTGCTCCTTTCGCAAAAATTTGCATGATCCTGGTGGTGACCATCAACAGCACCCGGATTGCCCCGTACCTGACCCATTTAAACGGTCTTTACATCTGTGTGGCCCTGACCATTTTGGCTCTGGCTGTCAGCGGGTATCTGGTGGCCTGGGTTTGCGCCCGTGCCATTCATGCGGACCGGCCAACGGTGGTCTCCATGCTTTTTGGGGGAGGCATGCGCAACATTTCGGCCGGGGCGGTGATCGCAGCCCAGTATTTCCCCGGGGAAGTGATGTTCCCGGTGATGATCGGAACGCTGTTTCAGCAAGTTCTGGCGGCTTTTGTAGGAACAATGGTGGAAAGAAAAACCAGGGATTCCCGGGAGGCTGTTTGAAATTTTTTTACTTTAGAATAAAAACACTTGCCCCAAAGCCGGGAAGGGTTTATAATAGAACCATACAAAGGTCAGACCACTGGCCAAAAATGTGGAGGTAATATTATGAAATTTTCTATTCCTTATGGAAGCACGAAGCTCAGTTTGGAATTGCCGGACGAAAAAGTCGCTGGTGTGTTGGAATCCAACATCGGAAACCTCAAGGCAGAGGGAACCGAAGACGCAATTGTACAGGATGCGATGAACGATCCCTTTGGTGGTGTGTACCTACGGGATATGGCAGTCGGCAAGAAGACGGCGACCATTATCATCAGTGACCATACAAGACCTGTTCCCAGCAAACACATTATTCCGTTTATGCTCAAATCATTGCGGGACGGTAATCCGGATATTGACATCACCCTGCTTGTGGCAACCGGATTCCACCGTTTAACCGTTGACAATGAACTCAGAAATAAACTGGGGGACAAAATTGTCGATGAAGAAAAAATTGTGATCCATGATTCCGGCGACGCAGACAGCAACGTCAAAATTGGTGTGCTGCCTTCAGGCGCCGATCTGATTATCGACAAAGTGGCTGCGGAAGCAGACCTTTTGGTATCCGAAGGGTTTATTGAACCCCATTTCTTTGCTGGGTTTTCCGGTGGACGCAAGAGCGTTTTACCTGGCGTTTCCGACAGAGTGACGGTTATGGGCAATCACTGCTCCAAATTTATCGACAGCCCCAATGCCCGCACCGGGGTGCTCGAAGGCAATCCACTTCACGAAGACATGAAGTCAGCGGCAAAACAGGCCGGCTTGGCTTATATTGTCAATGTCGTTATCGACGAAGATAAAAAAGTTGTTGCTGCTTTTGCCGGGGATCCCTTTGAAGCCCATGAAGCTGGCTGCAAATTCTTAAAAGGCTACTGCCAGGTCGATGCTGTACCGGCAGATGTGGTCATCACCAGCAATGGCGGCGCCCCCCTGGATCAGAATATGTATCAGTGCGTCAAGAGTATGACGGCGGCCGAAGCCAGTGCCGGGGACGACGGCGTGATTATTCTGTGTGCGGAATGTGCTGACGGGACCGGCGGCGACGGCTTCTATAACGCCCTGAAAAACTGCAGTTCCCCCGCTGCACTCATGGATGAAATCCTGAAAGTTCCCCAGGATAAAACCCAGCCGGATCAATGGGAATATCAGATTCAGTCCCGGATTTTAATGCACCACGATGTGATTTATGTCAGCCGTCCGGAAATGAAACAGACGATCGAAGACATGAAGATGATCTATGCGCCGGATATCGACGCTGCAGTGGCAAAGGCCCGGGAACTCAAAGGTCAGGATGCCTCATTCACCGTCATTCCCAACGGGATCGCTGTGATTGTCAACCAATAAATTCACACTTTTTTGATGCTGTCCGCCTGCGTTTGCCATAGGGCGCAGGAGCGGACGGCTTTCTGGAATCAATCAAAAGGTTCATCCCCCGAACCATAAAAAAGCCCTGATCCGCAGATCAGGGCTTCTTTTTTTATTCATTATTCAGTTTTTTTATTTTTAGAGCAGGCTCTTGAACAAGTCTTTGATATCTTCCTGGGTTGGTGTTCTTGGATTTCCTGGGCAGCATGCATCTGCCATAGCGGATTCGGATAAGAAATCAAGATCTTCTTCTTTGACGATTTCTTTTAAATCCTGGGGAATACCAACATCCTTTGATAACTGTTTAACTGCGTCAACAGCTGCTTTCCGGTATTCTTCCTGGCTCATGTCATCGACACCTTCAACACCCATAGCCCGGGCGATTTCCCGATATTTTTCTCCGGTTTCCGGTGCGTTATATTCCATAACTGTGGGCAGGATAATCGCATTTGCGACACCATGAGGTGTATCGTATTTTGCGCCGAGGGTATGTGCCATTGAGTGAACAATACCAAGACCGACATTTGAGAATCCCATACCGGCAACGTATTGGCCAAGCGCCATATCGGCACGGCCTTCCGGTGTATTTGCAACGGCGTCACGTAGACTTCTTGAAATAATTTCAATTGATTTGAGGTGGAACATATCGGATAATTCCCAGGCGCCCAAAGTGGTATAACCTTCGATTGCATGAGTTAAAGCATCCATACCGGTAGAAGCGGTTAAGCCCTTCGGCATTGAGCTCATCATGTCAGGATCGACAAACGCAACAACTGGAATATCTTTCGGGTCCACACAAACCATTTTACGGGTATTCTGTTTATCGGTGATTACGTAGTTGATGGTGACTTCTGCGGCAGTACCGGCAGTGGTTGGAACGGCGAAAATCGGCACGGATTTATTCTTTGTCGGTGCAACGCCTTCCAAACTGCGGACGTCTGCGAAATCAGGATTAGCGATGATGATACCGGTACCTTTAGCGGTATCCATGGAAGACCCCCCACCAATAGCGATCAGGTAGTCAGCTCCAGCGTCCTTAAAGGCTTTGACACTAGCTTGAACATTTTCGATGGTTGGATTTGGCTGGATTTCTGAGAATAATGCATATTCTAATCCGGCTTCATCTAAAACATCAAGAACTTTTTGAGTGACTTTAAATTTAACCAAGTCTGGATCGGAGCAGACCAGCGCTTTTTTAAAGCCGCGGGCCTTTGCTTCTGTCGCGATTTCCTTGATTGCACCTGCACCATGATATGAGGTCTCATTTAAGATAAAACGATTTGCCATAATACTACTCTCCCTTTATATTTAGTTTATGATTTAATCATAGCACTTCGATTTCATAAGGCAATGTACAATTAAGTCACCAAGGAATAAAATTTTGAATCATCAATAACGGGTTACATTTTTTTGCGCTTTCGTTCCAGTTCATCCATAAAATCCTGGACGTAAAGCATGTGTTCGAGCATGCGTTTGCCCGCCAGTTCCGCATTGTGGTAGGAGATGGCTTCTGCAATCCGGCGGTGTTGAAAGACAACCACTTCGGCGTCGTTATCCTTTTCCAGAATAGCGGTCCGGGTTTCCCGGATGATCACGTCAATTAAACTGGCAACGGAACTCATGGTGTCCCGGATTAAGCAATTGTCAGACATGATTCCAATGGTATCGTGAAACGATTTATCCAGATTGGCGGATATTGCTTCATCCCGCTCTGCGGCCATCTGCCGGTTGAGGGAAATCAAATGGCTGATTTCTTCCTCGGTGGCATTGGTCGCAGCCAGACTGGCCGCCTCGATTTCAATGCATTGGCGAAACTGATGAATATCTTTTAATTTGCCGTCCCCCAGCCAAAATGAAATGGTCATCGGCTGGGTCATGGCACTGGTAAAATCATCGTTGATAAAGTTGCCTTCGCCCTGACGGCAGGTGACGAGCCCGATCATTTCCATCGATCGGATCGCTTCCCGGACAGTAGCCCGGGATACGCCCAATTGTTCAGACCATTGCCGTTCCGGAGGCAGTCTGTCCCCGGGACGCAATTCCTTTCGCTGAATCTTTTCCTTAATTTGATCCATGATTTCCAGGTAAACCCGTTTGCGGGAAATATCCTTAAATTGGGTACTTTCTGATTTCATAATGTTACTTCCTCTTGTTTTCATAAGTATTCACTCACATTTGACTATAGTGTAGCATATTGTGAATAAAATAACCAAGAAAAATTTGTACAACACCTTGACAAATTGGTCAGACCAATGTAAACTATAACCATCAAGTGGTCAGACCACTAAAACGAGGAGGGTAATAAAACATGAAGATCCTGGTGTGTATCAAACAGGTCCCTGGAACAACGCAAGTCAACGTTGATCCGGAAACAGGCGTTTTGATTCGCGATGGTGTGGAATCCAAAATGAATCCTTATGATTTGTTTGCTTTGGAAACGGCATTTCGTTTGAGGGAAAAAATGGGAGGAACCATTACGACGATTTCGATGGGACCTCCACAAACGACAGAAGTTTTGGAAGAATCTTTTTATATGGGAGCGGATGCGGGATGCTTGTTGACCGATCGTAAATTCGGCGGAGCCGATGTGTTGGCGACAAGTTACACCTTGGCTCAGGGAGCAAAAAAACTTGGCGGATTTGATCTGATTCTCTGCGGCAAACAGACAACAGATGGCGACACCGCCCAGGTTGGACCAGAAATGGCCGAATACCTGAAAATCCCGCACGTGACCAACGTATGTAAAATCGACAGCATTGATGATGGGGGCATGACCATTGAAATGAATATGGAAAACTCCCTGGAAATTCAGATGGTTCCGTTCCCGTGTCTGATCACGGTGGACAAGGACATCTTTACACCAAGATTACCATCTTATAAAAGAAAGATTAGTCTTGCAGACGATGTAAAAGTTCAGATGCTCACGCTTAAAGATATGTATGACACCAATGAAAAACATTATGGGTTGTCCGGGTCGGCAACTGCAGTGGAACGTATTTTTCCACCGGAATCCAATACCGAAAAAGAAATGCACGAAGGAACAACACGGGAAATGACCCAGGTATTGTACGATATTTTGTCAGAACAAAAATATATTTAAATCTTAGGGAGCGAGATTATGGCAGGAATAAAAATCGTTAAGGAAGACTGCGGCAAGGAAATATTTGATCAGTTTAATGACATCTGTCCCTTTGGGGCTTTCAGTTTTGAAAATGACAAACTGGATGTCACTGCTGCTTGCAAAATGTGTAAAATGTGCCTGAAGAAAGGCCCGGCAGGTTATATCACTTTAGAAGAAGATGAACCGGCTCAAAAAATAAATAAGGATGATTATAAAGGCGTTGCAGTGTATGTCGATCATGTGGAAGGCGCCATCCATCCAGTGACTCTGGAACTGATCGGCAAAGCAAAAGAATTGGCGGCGGTGATTAACCATCCCGTGTACGCATTGTTTATCGGTCACAACATCGAAAAGAAAGCGGAAGAACTGCTTCACTACGGTGTGGATAAAGTATTTGTTTACGACGACAAAAGACTCCAGCATTTTGTCATGGGGGCTTACAGCAATTGCTTCGAAGATTTTATCAATACCGTTAAACCCTCCTCAATCCTCGTTGGGGCAACCAATGCCGGCCGTTCGCTGGCACCCCGGGTGGCTGCGCGCTTCCATACCGGCTTAACCGCAGACTGCACCGTCTTAAATATGAAAGAAAACACCGATTTGGTTCAGATTCGTCCGGCTTTCGGCGGGAATATCATGGCTCAAATCGTTACACAAAACAACCGTCCCCAGTTCTGTACTGTACGGTATAAGATTTTCTCGGCACCGGAACGCGCAGAAAAAGCAACAGGCGAAGTGGTGTCCATGAAAATGGATGACGATAAAAAGTATAATTCCCTGATTCAGATTAAGGAAATTATTAAAAAGGAAAAAGGCATTGATATTTCCGAAGCCGATGTGATTGTCGCTGTTGGCCGCGGGCTCAAGAGTGAAAATGATCTGCCGATGGTTCAGGAATTTGCCGACGCGATCGGGGCTGAAATGGCCTGTACCCGTCCAAATGTTGAAAACGGATGGTTTGATCCCAGACGTCAGATTGGTTTGTCCGGCCGGACGGTAAAACCCAAGATCATCATCACCTTTGGGGTTTCCGGTTCAGTGCAGTTTGCAGCAGGGATGCGGAATTCGGATTATATTGTGTCTGTGAATAACGATCCAGAGGCTTCTATCTTTAATATCGCCCATTGTGGCATTGTTGGTGATTTGTATGAAATCATTCCGGAATTAATGGAAATGATTAAGAAAAATCCAAAGGGAAATGAAACCCTGGAACAGGAGGCACTCTAATGGACTACAAGAAATTTGACGAACAGGATCTGAATTTCTTTTTAGAAAATTTTGATCGCAAACGGGTTTTTTACGGAAAAGAAATCCGGGAAGATTACAGCCATGACGAAATGGGAACCATTGCGCATTACCCGGATATCTTGATTCAGGTTGTGTCGACAGAAGAAGTTTCCAAAGTGATGAAATACGCTTATGACCATCATCTGCCAACGGTTGTCCGGGGTTCCGGTACCGGATTGGTGGGGGCTTGTGTGCCCGTGTTTGGTGGCATCATGATCGAAACGACGCTGATGAACCATATTTTGGAATTGGATACCGATAATTTGACAGTGACCGTGGAACCCGGGGTTCTGTTAATGGAATTGTCCAAGTATGTCGAAGACAACGACTTGTTTTATCCTCCGGATCCCGGCGAAAAATCCGCGACGATCGCCGGAAATATTTCAACCAATGCCGGCGGCATGCGCGCTGTTAAATACGGGGTCACCCGGGATTATGTCCGCGGCTTGACTGTGGTTATGCCCGATGGCCAGGTGCTTGAACTGGGTGGAAAAATTGTAAAGAACAGTTCCGGCTATGGGTTGAAAGATCTCGTAATCGGTTCTGAAGGAACCTTGTGTGTGATCACCAAGGCCATTTTAAAACTGGTGCCACTGCCGCAGAAAACCATCAGTCTGCTCGTGCCTTTTGATTCATTTTCAGAAGCGGCTGCAGTTGTTCCAAAGATTATTAAAGCGAAACACATTCCAACCGCAATGGAATTTATGGAAAGAGGAACGATTCTCTTTGCCGAAGAATTTCTGGGTAAAAAATTCCCGGATACCAACAGCGCGGCCTATATCCTGCTGACTTTCGACGGTAATTCCAAAGAACAGGTGGAAGCAGAATATGACAGTGTGGCTCATCTTTGCCTGAATGAAGGGGCAAAGGATGTGTTCATCGTCGATACTGACGAACGGAAAGATTCGGTCTGGAGCGCCCGGGGCGCATTTTTGGAAGCCATTAAGGCATCGACGCCTGAAATGGACGAATGCGATGTGGTTGTCCCACGGAACCGTGTGGCCGATTATATTGATTTCAGCCATGATCTGGAAAAGAAAATGGGTATCCGGATTCCAAGCTTTGGCCATGCCGGCGATGGAAACCTTCATTTATATATCTGCCGGGACAAGATGGACGATGTGACCTGGAAACGGACACTGAAAGAAGCCTTTGATCAATTGTACGGCAAAGCCTTTGAATTTGACGGCTGTGTATCCGGGGAACACGGAATTGGTTATGCAAAACGCAATTACCTGGAAGAAGACTACGGGGATTACACCATGAATTTGATGGTTGGGATTAAAAAAGCGTTTGACCCCAACAACATTTTGAATCCTCAAAAAGTTTGCGAATGTTAGATATTTCCTTTCGACCGTTTTAACGATTGAAAGATGAAAGGGATTCCGGGCTTTTAAAGCCCGGACCCCGGTTATGGTTTATGTTTTGTTCTTCACAAAGGCCGGCTTTTTGACGGCGGGTGATTTGTGAGGTTCTTTATTCCCATGTATGCAGGAGAGGAAACCGGGTCTTACCCTTTTCCGGGTCTTTGAACCTGGAATAGGTTAGAGACAGTCACTGTCTGGAGACAATGGAATCAGCGGTCAGCGAAATGGCTGATTCCCGGAAAATGATGGCTTAGCCAGAATACGTGTTTACCCCGGAGGGACTTCAAAGGATAGTCACACCCGATTGATAATGTTCTGGTCACGATGCGTCCGCCCCCTGAACGCACGTGCTTTTTACAGGGCTGCGGCGGATAATGCCGGAAGGAAAAGAGCGGGTTGTGCGATCTGCGTTTGGTCTGTTATTCCTGTTCTGACGATTTAGATTTAAAGCACCGGTGACGGTGGGGCGTGCTGCCCATCAGCACAACGGTTTAAAAGTACTAATTTTTATCATCAATTTTTATCACATTTCACAACCATTCACATTTTTTTAAAAGCGTCCGGAAACGGACGCTTTATTTATTTTTACGGGTCCAAAACAAACAATCGGTTTGACAAATGGAAAGGCAAGTCTTATCATAAAAAACAAAAGACAGAAACAGATGGAAACGGGAGGGTTTTATGAAAAAGAAAAAATGGATTTTGGCAGCGTGTTTGGGGATTGCCCTGGTGCTGGTTTGCTGTGCCGGGTGCAGCACTAATCAAAGTGGGGCGTCGGAGGTGAAAACCCAAAGCGGCGCGGTGACGTATCCGGTCAAGGTTAAAGATGATTTGAACAACGAAGTGACCATTGAATCGGAACTCAAGCGGATCGTGTCCCTTTCCCCGGCCAATACAGAAATTTTGTTTGCCCTGGATGCCGGGTCCCGCCAGGTCGGCCGGACCGATTATTGCAATTATCCGGACGCAGCGCAATCGATTGAATCCATTGGGGACTACAATTCACCCAATGTCGAAAAGATTATCAGTCTGAATCCGGATGTGGTGCTGGCCACGGATTTTATTGACGATAATGTGAGGAAACAATTGGAAAACGCCGGAGCAAAGGTGATTGTCTTTAAAGCCGCCAGCATTGACGATGTCGAAAAAGATATTGTAACAGTGGGTCAGGTGGTCAATAAGAACGATAAGGCAAAAGAAACCGTGGAAAAGATGAACGCAGACCGGAAAGATATTGTCGATGCCTGCAAAAAGGCCTCGAGTCAGAAATCCGTTTTTATCGACCTGGGTGATTATTACAGCTGTGGCGATGGCTCCCTGTTGGGGTCGATGCTCACCGAAATCAATGCTAAAAATATCGCGTCAGGCGGCAAAAGTGATTGGCCCCAGTTGAGTGTGGAACAGATCATCTCGGCCAATCCGGATGTGTACATTTCTTTTATGAATTCTGCAGAAACCATTAAGCAGGTTTCCGGGTTCGATCAACTCAATGCGGTTAAAAATAAACAGCTGTATGCTTATGGTTTGACATCAGAGGATTCAGACAAGATGCAGCGTCCCGGACCGCGGATTGTGGAAGGCTTAAAACTGATGGCAAAGGACGTGTATCCGGATTTGGTCAAGTAACTGGGGATGGCAGGACAAAAAAGGTTGAAAGGATAAGGACAGCATGAAAAAATGCGTAAAGAAATACGCGGTACCCCTTGTGATTGTAGGATGCATTGCGCTCATTTATATCTGTACGCTGATCGGGATCACAACCATTCCATTCGGAGAGGCCAACCGGGTTTTGTTTCAGGAGATTTTTCATATCGGATCTCCGGAAAACATCAATCCCGGGTACACGGCCATTATTTGGAATGTGCGGCTGCCCCGGGTGCTTCTTGGTTTTTTGGCCGGTGGGGCACTGGCGGTTTGCGGTGCGGGTTTTCAGGGGATTTTTAAAAATCCTATGGCTGATCCTTATATCCTGGGCGTTTCTTCCGGGGCGGCGCTGGGAGCGTCCATCGGCATTGTCCTTCGCTTTGGAAGCAGCTTCATGGGAATGGGCGGAACGGCGGTTCTGGCTTTTGCCGGCGCCTTTGCAACCATTTTATTGGTGTACCGGATTTCCCGGGTGGGGCGGCGGGTGCCGGTGGCCACCTTGCTTTTATCCGGTATTGCAGTGGGCCAGTCCCTTTCCGCTTTGATGTCCCTGCTGATGATTTTTAACGTGTCCAGTATGGATCAAATCATGTTTTGGACCATGGGGAGTTTTAACGGGACAGGTTGGGACCAGGTGCTGCTGGTGCTCCCCTTTGTGATTATCGGATGTATCTTAATGTTTACGGCGGCCCGGGAGCTGGATATCATGCTTCTCGGGGAAGATACCGCCACCCAGCTGGGCGTGGATACCGAACGGTTAAAGAAAAAAGTATTGTTTACAGCGTCCCTCATTACCGCAGCGGTGGTTTCGGTATCGGGAATCATTGGTTTTGTAGGGCTGGTGGTTCCCCATGTGGTGCGGTTGTTTACCGGGCCCAAACACCGGCGGTTAATGCCGGTGGCGCTGGTTTGTGGCGGGGCATTTTTGGTGCTGTGCGATACCATCGCCCGGAGCGTGGCTTCCCAGGAAATTCCCGTGGGGATTATTACCGCAGCCTTTGGCGGGCCCTTCTTTATCTATCTGTTAAAAAAACAGAGACGGGGGCTGTAAAATGAAAGATCAAAAAAAATCAATCCTGTCCTTTGAGGATGTCCATACCGGTTACGGGGACCGGGAAATTATCCGGGGATTTACCGCGGCCTTTGACGCCGGTGAGTTTGTGGGGATTATCGGTTCCAACGGAACAGGCAAATCCACGCTGCTCAAATGTTTGTCGGGAATTATCCCGGTCACCGGAGGAAAGATCACGATTGAAGGCCGGGATAATGCCAGCCTGACCCAGCGGGAGCGGTCCCGTAAAGTTGCGGTGGTTCCCCAGTCTTTTGCCATTGACTATGATTTTCTGGTGGAAGACATGGTGATGATGGGACGAAACCCCTATCTGGGGTATAAAGACCGGGAGAGTACAGAGGACTGGAAAATCGTCGACCATGCCATGAACATCTCCGATACTAAAAAATTCCGGGGACGTCTCTTTAACGAATTGTCCGGCGGGGAAAAACAGCGGGTGATCATCGCCAGGGCCATCGCCCAGCAGCCCGATATTCTGCTGTTGGATGAACCGACCTCTGCCCTGGATGTTCACCATCAAATTGAAGTGATGGAAATGATTGAAACCCTCAACCGGGAAGCTCAGATGACAGTGGTGGCGGTTCTCCACGATCTCAATCTGGCGGCCCGGTACTGCAGACGTTTGGTGATGCTGTATAATGGGCGGGTGGTGGCCGATGGAACGCCAAAAGAAGTGATTGTTGAGCACAATATGGAATTGCTTTACGATATGAAAATGCTGATTCGTCAAAATGCATTGTTTGAAAAGCCGGAGATCGTTCCGCTCCGGGTGCTGGACCACCAGCCGGCGGCCAACCCCCTTCACGTGCATGTGATTTGCGGCGGGGCGGGAGCCTGTAAGGTGCTGGATGAGCTGAAAAGTCTTGGACACCGGGTGACGGCAGGCGTGGTCAATCAGGGAAGCGACGACTGGCTGATGTGCAAAGATTTGGGGATTGACCGGGTAGAAGTGGCACCGTTCACCACGATCCGCTGGGAAGATCAAAAAAAGAATCTGAAACTGATGGCCGATGCCGATGTCATTTTGGTGGCGGATGTTCCCTTTGGCAACGGCAATATTGAAAACCTGACCGGGCTGGAAACTTTAAACGGAGCCCTGTATGTCCATCAGAGCGTGGTGTATAATGATTATACCGGTGGCGGCGTTCAACGCCGCTTGGATGCCATTGCAAAGAAGCACACCCTGCATTATGTGAGCGATCATGATGAATTTCTGGAGGCGGTTCGGAATCTTCCTGAAAAGGGGAAATTATCCGCCACATCCCAATAAAAAATCGTTATCGTCTTGACAGGAAAAACAGGGTAGGATAAAATCTTTATAATATAATAATTGCTCCCGCAAGACGGGAAAGAGGTCAGAATCCTCTGCTGTAATCGCATCTGTGTTGTGATATGCTTTTTTCATAATCCACTGTCCCTGGTTGGATGGGAAGGAGAAAAAAGATGACATCACTCAGCCAGAATATCGCTGTGGTGGCTTTTCTAAAAGCACTCCGATTAGTTTGTTTTGGAAATACGATTTTTTGTATTTTAAATTCTCTTCAGCGTGCTGGAGAGTTTTTTTATTTTTAGGGAATCGGCGGCAATTATTATAAAATTGATCAGGAGGTTTCTTTATGAAGAAAAAAGAAATCAGAATTGTCGCGGCTTCCATTGGGTTCGCCCTGTGTTTTGGCATCATGCCCGTGGCGGGAGCCATGCACATTATGGAAGGCTATCTGCCGGTGGGGTATTGTGTGTTGTGGGGCGTTGTGGCCATTCCCTTTTTGGTCTGGGGTTTTTTATCCATCAGGAAAACAGTGAGTGAAAACCGCCGCTCCATTACCCTGTTGGCTATGGCCGGAGCTTTTATCTTTGTGATCTCTTCACTCAAAATTCCATCGGTTACCGGGAGTTGTTCCCATATGACCGGGACAGGCCTTGGAGCACTGCTCTTTGGTCCGGCGGCGGTTTCGGTGCTGGGAATCATCGTGCTGCTTTTTCAGGCGATTCTGCTGGCCCACGGCGGGCTGACCACCCTTGGAGCCAACACGTTTTCCATGGCGATCGCAGGTCCGTTTCTATCCTGGGGGATTTATCTGCTTTGCCAAAAATTAAAGGCAAACCGTAAAGTCGGCATCTTTTTGGCCTGTACCCTGGGGGATTTGTTTACCTATTGTGTAACGGCCTTCCAGTTGGCGCTGGCTTACCCGTCGGATAACGGTGGTGTGGCGGCTTCTGTGGTTAAATTTCTGGGCGTTTTTGCGCCGACTCAGGTGCCTCTGGCGATTATCGAAGGGTTGCTTTCTGTGGTGATTGTGATTGCCCTGGAATCCTACGCGAGCCCGGAACTCAAGAGTATTGGTTTTTTGCAGGGAGGGTCTGAAGAATGACAAAATCAAATAAAAAAACGGTGATTATTTGCCTGATCGTTGTGGTTGCCCTGGCCCTTATTCCACTTTTTGCCTTAAAGGGTGCGGAATTTGGCGGGTCGGATGACGCGGGCAGTGAAATGATTAATGAGGTCACAGGTACAGAATATACGCCGTGGTTTACCCCGGTGCTGGAACAGCTGATCGGCGGCGAGCTGCCCGGCGAAGTGGAATCCTTATTATTTTGTGTGCAGACGGGAATTGGCGTTGGGATCATTGCATTCTTTCTTGGCCGTTTTGTGGAAAGAAAGAAACTCGGCAAGGAAGATCAAAAATTATAATGGCGTTTTAAAGGGCTGAGGGACAGCCGTCCTTCGCCCTTTTTGTCTTATGAAAGGGGATTTTTATGGATCGGGGATGGATCTGGGTGATTCCCCCTCTGCTTCTGTGTTTGGCCGGTGCGGTACTGAAAGCCTGCCGGCACCGGGGCGAACCACGGCATCATCATCAGGGATGGGGGCATAAACACGGGGAAGCAACCCTGTCGATTGATATTTATGCGTATATGTCTAAAATCAGCGGATGGAACCCGGGGTTTAAGGTAGGGCTCTCGGTGATTTTACTGTTAATGTGTGTGATTGCCAACAACATGGTCGTTTCCCTGAGTGTCATTTTGATTACGAGCACAGTCACGGTGGTGCTGGGGGATATGTCCCTGCATCATTACCTCAATTTGCTCACCGTTCCGGTTGTTTTTCTGGTGGCTGGCAGCATCATGGTGCTGATTAATTTTTCCTGGACACCGGTAGCAGGGGCGGTGGCCAACCTGAATTGTCACTGGTTTACGATTTATATCACAGCAACGAGTGTTCACACAACGCTGCTGTTATGGGGAAGGGCTTTTGGTGCGGTTTGCGCCATGTATATGATGAGTTTGTCCACCATGTCCGGGGAGATTTTTTCCGTTTTGCGCCGTTGCCATGTGCCCAAACTGGTTATCGAACTGATGAATATGATGTACCGGTATATTTTTATCATGCTGGATACACAAAGCCGGATGAAAAATTCGGCCCAGAGCCGGTTGGGGTATTGTGATTTTAAGACCTCGATTTATTCTTTTGGTCAGTCGATGGGCAATTTGCTGATCGTGTCGATGAAACGGGGTTCCCAGTTTTACGACGCCATGGAGTCCCGGGGTTACGATGGCGATTTGGTTTTTCTGGAGGAAGAAAAGCCTCTGGATAAAAAAATGCTTTTGGCGGCTGGACTGGTGATTAGCTATCTGGCCTTTGTATGGTTTGTGACAACGCGGGGGGCAGGTTATTATGGCTGAATCCATTTTAAAGGTTCAAAATTTATCGTATCAGTATTCCGGGGAAAATCAGGCCCTTAAGCATGTATCCGTGGATATTGCCGCCGGGGAGCGAATCTGTGTGGTGGGCTCCAATGGTGCCGGGAAATCGACGTTTTTTCTGAACGTCAACGGGGTTTTAACCCCGGATGCCGGGGAGATTTACTTTAAAGGGCACCATGTGGGCCGGAATAAAAAAGATCTCAACGATTTGCGCCGGGGAATTGGCATTGTGTTTCAGGATGCGGACAATCAGATTATCGCCTCCACGGTTATGGGGGAGGTATCCTTTGGTCCGATGAATCTCAAACTGCCAAAGGCGGAGGTTCAGGCCCGGGTGGATGAAGCCCTGGACTATATGAATCTGGAGGCGTTTAAAAACCGGGCGCCCCATTATTGCAGCGGCGGGGAAAAAAAGAGAATCACGATTGCGGATATCATTGCCATGCATTCAGAAGTCATTATTTTTGATGAACCGACGGCGGCGCTGGATCCTTTAAACGCAGTGATTCTGGAAGAGGTTTTGGGCAAACTGGTCGATCAGGGCAAAACCTTATTGATTTCCACCCATGATATGGATTTTGCCTACCGCTGGGCCAAACGGCTGCTGGTTTTTGCCGACGGGGAAATTATTGCCGACGGCACGCCGGAAACGGTTTTTGCCGACGATGCGATTCGGATCAAGGCCAATTTAAAAAAACCGATGCTTCTGGATGTTTATGAATCCATGGTCAGCCGCGGACTGGCACAGGACACCGGAGCCTATCCCAAAAATATTCTGCAATTTGAAAAGTGGCTGGATCAAGTTAAAGCCTGAGGAAAGGAGCACGTGTATGCACTGTTTTATGCTGGCCGGGGTCAGCAGCAATGTTGGAAAAACGACGGTGACCATGGGCGTCATGGCGGCATTAAAACGGCTTGGCCAATCGGTAGTGCCGTTTAAGACCGGACCGGATTATATCGATCCGATGTTTCACCAATTTGTCACCGGTCATCCATCGACCAATTTGGATACCTGGCTCGTCGAACCGGATTTGATCCGGACCCTGTGTTTTCAAAAGCTTCAAGAAGACGATGTGGGGGTTGTAGAGGGCGTGATGGGGTTGTACGATGGCCACAGCACAGAAGATACCGTTGGCAGTTCGGCGTATTTGGCAAAGACCCTGGGCATTCCGGTGTTTTTGATTATCGACGGCCGGGGCATGTCCCTTTCAGCGGCGGCGCTGGTGAAAGGCTATGCAGATTTTGATCCGGAGCTCACGATTGCGGGAGTGATCATCAACCGCATTGCCTCCCAGTCCCATTACGCGCTTTTAAAAGAAGGGATTGAACAAAACACGGGGATTCCCTGTGTGGGCTGGCTGCCGGATAATCCTGAACTGGCGGTAGGCAGCCGTCATCTGGGGCTGATCCCCGCCGACGAGCTGAAGGATCTCGAGCATACCGTTTCGTTTTGCGCAGCATTGGTTCAGAGTCATGTGGATTTAAAGCAGATGCTGGCGCTGTCCCAAAACACAGGACGTCCGGCGGGGCGGCAGGACCCCTTTGACGTGGTAGCGGGTCTTTACGCCGGGTTGAGAATTGGCTACGCCTGGGACAAAGCCTTTAACTTTTATTATTACGACAACCTCGAAGCCCTCAAAAAATGCGGGGTGACGATGGTTCCGTTTAGTCCTCTGGAGGATAAGGCTCTGCCGGAAGTGGACGGGTTGTATTTGGGCGGGGGATTCCCCGAAGTCTTTGGCCGGGAGTTTGAGGCCAACGCCCCGTTCCGGAAAAATCTGTTGGCGGCGCTTTTAAAGGACTTGCCCTGTTATGCCGAATGCGGCGGACTCATGGTCCTCACAGAAAGTCTCCAGACCAAAACCGGGGAACGCACGGCGGGAGTCGGATTCTTTAAAGCCCGGACCGTGATGACGCGAAAACTCCAGCGCTTTGGCTATGTGACCGTGGAGACGGAACTTTCCGGAAAACCCTACACCTTCCGGGCCCATGAGTTTCATCACAGTCTGGTTGAATCGGAAGAACCAATCCCCCGGCGTTACCGGGTCAAGAAGAATGAACGGACCTGGAAATGCGGGTATGCCCAAAACCGGACGCTGGCGGCTTATCCCCACGTGCATTTTTACAGCAACCCGGACTGGCTGCTGGCGCTTCTGGACGAGGTAAAAAAAGCAAAGGACAGGAAAAATGGCTAAGGTTGTTCGGGTGCTTTCCCCCGGCTCCTGCGGGGAATTTATTCAGGGGGTTTACGGCGGAGAACCTTGTCTGGTATCCTGCCCGGTCAATTTGTATTCCCGGATTACCATTCAGGAAGGTCCGGCCCAGAGGATGCTCTCGGACAAGGCTGTCCGGATGCTGGAACTGATTTTTAACGCGTACGGCCTGCCCCGGGCGGAGAAACACCGCATTGATATCACCCTGACATCGGAGATCCCCCTGGAAAAAGGGATGGCCAGCAGCACGGCGGATATTGCAGGCCTCGCTGCAGGGTTGAACGCGTATTACGGATTGGGGATGGACAGCCGGCGGCTGTCAGAATTGTGTATCGCCATCGAGCCGACAGACAATACGATGTTTCGGCACCTCAATTTATTTAATCACATGGCTGGGGATATCCTGATGGATTTTAAAACAGAACTCCATGCGTCGGTGCTGATTATCGACTTTGCCGGACAAATCAATACCGTTGTTTTTCACAACCAACGGGAAGGGTACGGCGTTAAAGAAAAAGCTGCTTTTGAAGAAGTCGTCCGGCAATTTCAAACCGGGGTGACGGCAGGAAATATGGCTGCGGTTGGAGCGGCCTGCACCGAAAGCGCCCGGCTCAATCAGCGTATTTTATACAAACCCCATTTGGAAACCCTGATCACCCTGTGCCGGCGTCATGGCGGCTACGGTGTGGTCGGCGGTCACAGCGGAACGGTGATTGGCATCTTATACAACCCGGAACGCTTTGATTATAAAGGATTCATGATTGATTTTATTAAACAGGTGCCTGAGCAGGATTACGAGGCACTTTACCGGCGCCGGGTCATCCCCGGTGGCATCACCGTGCAACAAGAAGATGCACAGAGAAGATAAGGAGGAAGTATGACACAGTATATCAACGATCCCCAGGCCATTGAGAAAAGAAGTTTTGAAATCATCACGGAGGAATTGGGGGATAAGACCTTTCCGGAAGAAACAGACAGTATTGTAAAACGGGTGATTCATACCACCGCTGATTTTGAGTACGCCGATCTGATTGAATTTAAAAACGACGCCGTGGCCAAAGGCCTCGAAGCCCTGGCCGCCGGCAAAAAAATTTATGCGGACACCGGAATGATTAAAGTGGCCGTGAACAGCCGGGCCATGGCCCTCCAGGGGGTTGAAATTGTCAATTATGTTCACGATGAAGATGTCCGCAGCGAAGCGGCCAAAAGAGGTGTGACGCGTTCCACCGTGGCCATGGAAAAAGCACTGGATGACGACGATGTGCGTATTTTTGCCATTGGCAATGCGCCGACGGCGC
>JAQWCN010000135.1 GCA_028705955.1 Eubacteriaceae bacterium | reverse complement strand
GCCAGAATTAAAAGCGGCCCCTCTGTGGTGGCCGCTGCTTCCCTTTGTTTTTCATTTAATCCATCCAGTAAACTCATTGTTCCTCCGTAAATCGAATCTGTCCGTCGTAAACACTTTTCAGCACCCGTTCCATTTCATCCCGGGTCATCGGGACCGGATTCCGGACCGTGCTGCCTTTAAGTGAATTATCCAGCAGGGTTTCAAAGTGAGCGTTAAAATCTTCTTCTGATAAGCCCATGGCTTTAAAAGATTCCGGCACCCCAAATTGTTTTTTAAACTTTTCAACCCGTTCAATGACATCACCGCCAATCGCCTGGGATAAAATGTCTAAGTCTTCTCTCACACTGGCATCCCGGCTGTTATACCGTAAAACATAGGGCAAAGCAATCGCATTGAGCAAACCGTGGCTTAAGTTGAACTGACCGCCAAAGGCATGGGCAATACCATGATCCATTCCCAATCCGGAATTACTAAACGATAATCCCGCCAGGCTCTGAAATTCATGAACCTTTTGACGGCTGATAATATCTCCGCTTTCAAAAGATTGAGGCAACCAGGAAAAAAGGCCTTCCGCCGCAGCCTTTGAAATGGCCTTGCACATGGTATTATTCCCTTTATTAATGTAAGATTCCAGCGCGTGTGTCAGTGCATCCATTCCCGATTCAACCATTACCTTTTGTGGCATGGAAAGGGTCAGTTCCCCATCTAAAATTGCAATATCCGGGATGAAAGCCGGCGTCTTCAGCCCTACCTTTAATTTTTCTTCGGGAAAAGTTGCCACCGCAGCCCAGGTTACTTCACTGGCTGTCCCTGAAGTCGAGGGGGCCGCTACCAACATGATCTTTTTCCGTTTGACCGGTGCTTTCCCCTCTCTGATCTCTTCAATGGTTAAGGTGGGATAATCGCACAGCAAACTCATGACCTTTGCGGCATCAATAGCCGATCCCCCGCCAATGGCCAACACCACGTCGGGATCAAAAGCTTTCATGCGTTCTGTCCCTTTTAAGATGACATCGACCGTTGGATTAGCGTCAATGCCCAAATATACATCGTAGGCCCGGCCATCCTCTTTAAGCATATCCTTAATGCGCCCAATCGCACCGTTTTTGACCATTGACGATTCACCGCTGACAATAAAAAACCGTTGTCCTGTAATTGCTTTGATTCCGGAAAGAGCTCCCGGACCAATCATCATTCTGTCTTTATTAAATCGCATTTCCTTCATGCTCATCATCTCCATTCGTTTGCTCTGCAAGGGGAAAGGTTACCGTCATGGTTGTTCCGTTTCCTTCTTCACTTTCAACCGAAAGAACCCCCTTGTGTTTCTGTACAATCCATTGGGCTATGGAAAGGCCAAGACCGGTTCCTCCTTCTGCCCGGGAACGCGCTTTATCCACCCGGTAAAACCGGTTAAAGATTTTATCCTGATCCTGAGGTGCAATCCCAATGCCTTGATCTTTGATCCGAAGATTTACCTGTCTGCCAACAAGTTCCCCAATAATACGAATTTCCGTTCCGGAATTGCTGTATTTAATAGCATTGTCAATAAAAATAATCAACAATTGTGTCAACTGGCTTTCGTCTCCCATAATCACAAGTGGATGATCAGGCATATCCCAGTCCAGCATGATTTGCTTTTGTGCAGCGACCGGCAGCATCCGTTCAATCACTTCCTGGGATAGAAAAACCATATCCACCGGCTCAGGCATCCCGTGCACTTCCCCTGCATCGGCCCGGGCCAAAAACATCAGATCCTCAACAATCTGCTGCATCCGCCGGGTTTCTTCATAAGCGTTTCGGAGCCATTCTTCCTGACTCTTGACCGTTCCTTCCGGATCGCCCTGAACCACTTCCAGGTTGGTGCGAATCACCGCGATCGGCGTTCGAAGCTCATGGGAAGCATTGGCCAAAAACTCCTGCTGCCGGTCCATGCTTTCTTCTACCGGCATAAGGGAGTGGCCGGAAAGCAAATACCCGCAAACCACAGAAATCACACCGCCAATAATCACCATTAAAATGAGCATGTTAAGGGTATTATTCATGGAGCTGATTTCGCCATTCATATTCTTAATCACCTGAATGGTTTTAAGCTCTCCGTTTTTGGTTAAGACCGGATACGTACAAATTTTTGCTTTTTGATCCTCTTTTTGATAATTCACAACCCAGTAGTCATCATGATGTTCACTGGCATAACGCTTAATGAGATTGAGTAGCTGTGCGTCCTCAATAATACTCTGCTTCGACGAATCAACCACTTCCATTTTTTCATTCCATACCACATAGGATGTATTATTTTTTGCCAGACCGTCGTTAAAAACTTGAAAACTTGTTCTGGTTTCATCCCATTGAGACGCATTTTTATCTGTTGCTTCCAGATAATCCAGATTGCCAGCCAGCTGGGCACAGTATATTTCCAGGGAATTGGCAATATCTGAGTCAGAACTCATATTCAAACTCAGATAAATAAAAACAGTACAGAAAATCAGAAGCCCGATGAGCACCGCTGTATTCACAATGGTCAGGTTCAGGCGCAGCTTTCTGAGTTTACTCATTCTGTGTGTCCTTTAAAACATATCCCATTCCACGGATTGTTTTAATAACCGTTTGGGAATTGGCAATCTTTTTTCTCAAATAATGAACGTAAATTTCAACTGAATTATCCATCGCGTTACTTTCGATGCCCCAGATACGATCCAAAATCTGTTCTTTGGAAATCGTCATTCCCGGATTACGGATAAACATTTCCATCAATTGCGCCTCTTTGGATGTCAGCCGGACCGGCTTATCTTTGATCATTAATTCTCCATTATTGATATTGAGTTCCAAATCCGAGAATTTGATCGCATTGTCGGCATAAACTTCCCAGGGCCGCCGCCCCAGAGCCCGAACCCGGGCCAAAAGCTCTTCCGTTACAAAGGGTTTAACAAGATAATCATCAGCGCCCATATCAAGGCCCTTGACCTTATCGGCCGTACTGTCCTTCGCTGTTAAAATCAGAACCGGTACATTTTTTCCCTGTTCCCGAATGTGTTTTAAAATATCCAGTCCACTCATTCCTGGCAGCATAATATCCAAGATAATAACATCGTACACATCGTTGTCACTGAGTATTTTCCCTTCGATGCCATCATGAACCACATCAACCAGGATTTTATTTTGCTCAAAGATTTTAGCAAGTGCCGCAGCCAGAGATTCTTCATCTTCAACCAGTAAAACTCTCATGACTCATCACCTTTTTGTTCTGGTGTTTCTTCCACCTTTACCGGGACTTCCCGGGTAACTTCTACAATATCGCCATCATCATTCAGCACTTTTTTAATAATCTGCTTCATTTCCAGCGCATTTCCGGCTTCTTTTTCTTTCTCCCTGCTCAGTGCCGCCTGATTTGCTTCTTCCTGGGTCAATGCCCAGTCGTCAATATCAGATGGTTTTTCCTCTTTCTGGTTTTCGTCCGGCTCCGGCGTGTCTGTCTCCCCGCTCTCTGATTTCTCTTCATTTTGAACCTCATCGGGTTCTTCTATGAATTCCTTTTTTTTAGAATTGTCTTTAAATAAAATGGCTGGGATTTCAACTTCGCCATCATAGGCAATCTTGCGCTGGCAATGCGTATAAACCGGCAAGGCTCTTTCGTAATTTGTCAGGAAATCATCGTCCGGTAAAACGCGCTTATCAATAAGATAATAGATAAACAAACCCAAATAGTAGGCCTTTCCCGGATCAATCACTGTTAAATTTGAGTAGTGATCCAAAGCCACTTCCAGGGATTCCCCGTTCTTGATGCAATCCCCACCCAACCGGATCCATTCCCGGGACAGATTGTCGACCAGCGAATCATTAAAATAACTCCACATGATTCCCCGGGCAATGCTTTCATCATCGATGTGAAGGGAAGCCGAAAGTTCTTT
The DNA here is from genome assembly GCA_028705955.1 of Eubacteriaceae bacterium. Lineage (GTDB taxonomy): Bacteria > Bacillota > Clostridia > Eubacteriales > Eubacteriaceae > JAQWCN01. The sequence goes on along the minus strand of JAQWCN010000135.1, from coordinate 558 downwards.
CCCCCCCTTATTAAAGGCATCGACAATCCGATTGGTGTACGAAGTTTCCCGGGTCGGCCGTTTTTGGTGCCCGTTATTTCTTTTTTCGATCAGCTGATTAATAAAAGGATCTTCTTCACCGACCGCATTCTGAATGGCTGCCCATTCACTGTACAAACAGAATGGAATATAGCCAAAATCCCGGAACAAGTGATCGCAAATCCGTTTAACTTCCAATACGTTTTCCCGGTCCTGATAAATGCGCTGTTCTTCCAGAATATATTGATCCATTTGATAGAACAGGTTGTTCCGGACAAAAAACCGGCTCATTTCTCCAATAATATCAACATCGTCACTGAAAAAGATAATGCCATTAAAATCCCGGTACCCTTTGGCTCCAGCTTTTTGGTCTTCTGTTGGAAGCTGAAGATAGCGCACACCTTTATAAATCAAATCATTGCAAGGATAATAATTGTCATTGGGATAAATATCCTCGTAAATAAACATCAATCGCTTGCTGTCTTTAAAACAGAGAATATAGCCCCGGGTCGTAAAGAACCCCCACCCCGGTTCGTCCTG
>JAQWCN010000022.1 GCA_028705955.1 Eubacteriaceae bacterium | reverse complement strand
TCTCCTACAATACCGAAGCGCCGGGAATGACCGAAAGAAACATTACCCTGTTGGACGACTCCCTGTGCATCAACCCCATCACCTGGACCCGGGGCACCGAAACCGCCCCTGCCCATTTAAGCCAGGGTTCCCACCTCATCATCCGGGACCGCACCGGCAAAATCACCGCCCGGAAAGATGTTCCCCAATACGCTGACGCCACCATCAACCTCGAACGCGGCGTCGTCGTCTGCTCCACCGCCAACCCCGACGACTTTCTGGCCCGGTCCGACCGCGCCTTCTTCCCCCGGGGCATTTTACACACCGGCGACTACCCTCTGTATTATTACGATCTGCGTAAAAACGCCCAGGACCGCATCCAGGCCTACCTCAAAACCCACTAAATCCAGTCGTTTCTGCAACTTTTTGAAACCCCTTCCCATTTTTTGCGGTTGACCCTCTAATTATTCCATTTATCTTCCCCGGGCCACATGCTAAGATTTATATTAGAAAATAATCAAAAAGAGGCATACAAAATTATGGATATGGATAATATACTTCGATCAAATGAAGGAAAACTCAGAATTATCCAGGAAACCGTTCCTGGAAAACAGGTCACCCTCGCCCATATCATTGCCGGCCCCGACGCTGTCGTCTATCAAAAGCTGGGACTCAACCCCGCCGTCGACTATTCCCAGGCCGCCATTGGTATCCTCAGTATGACCCCGCCGGAAATTGCTGTCATCGCAGGTGATATGGCCATCAAAACATCCCACGTGGACATCGGCTTTATCGACCGCTTCAGCGGCACCCTCATCTTCACCGGCCGCATCTCCGACGTCAACTCTGCCGTCACCGCCATTGTCAACTACCTCAAGCGCACCCTTGGCTTTACCATTTGTGATATAACAAAGACGTGAGCATTAGGCAAGCTGTGCATTCTGCTTATAAAAAAAAGCACTGCAAATTTATTTGCAAGTGCTTTTCTTTATAAGCAGAATAGAGAGCGCCCATGGAAATGAGCGCAGCCGAAGGCGGAGCGAATGGAATGGCCGCTCCGGATGCAACGCATCCGGCACAGCTTGCCGTCCCCCGCCGCTCATGGATGAGCCAAGCGAACCCCATGAGTCCCTCAGTCAAAACCCAACAACGCCCAGACTTTGTTTTAAACCAAAAGGCTGACCCCATGCAGCTCACCCGCTCATGGGTGAGCCAAGCGAACGCCATGAGGAGCCGCTTTAGCCTCACCCCAACAACGCCCAGGCTTTGTTCTTAACCAAAAGGCTGACCCCCCCCATGCAGCACACCCGCTCATGGATGAGCCAAGCGAACCCCATGAGTCCCTCAGTCAAAACCCAACAACGCACAGACTTTGTTTTAAACCAAAAGGCTGACCCCATGCAGCTCACCCACTCAGGGGTGAGCCAAGTGAACGCCATGAGTCCCTCAGCCAAAACCCAACAACGCACAGACTTTGTTTTAAACCAAAAGGCTGACCCCATGCAGCTCACCCACTCAGGGTGAGCCATGAGTCCCTCAGCCCCGATACTAAATTCACACCAAAGGAAGCACAACCGATGAAAAAAATGGTCCTTATGGGCCGCAGCGAATGCGGCAAAACCACCTTAAAGCAAGCCTTAAAAGGCAAAAAAATCCAATACGAAAAAACCCAGGCCATCAACTACTTTGACATCATCATCGACACCCCCGGCGAATACGCCGAAAATGCCAGCCTCGCCCGGGCCCTCGCCCTGTATTCCTACGAATCCGATGTTGTGGCCCTGTTAATCTCTGCCACCGAACCCTACAGTCTGTACCCGCCCTGTATCGATGGCGTCTGCACCCGTCCGGTCATCGGCATTGTCACCCAGATCGACTCCCCGTACGCCCACACTGACCAGGCCATCGAATGGATGCGTCTGACCGGTGCCAATCCCATTTTCCCCATCAGTTCCTACACCGGGGAAGGCCTGTGGGATCTCCTCACTTACCTGCGGGAACCCGGCGATGAATTCCCGTTTACCCGCAAAGAACTGGAAACCCCCCGGGAAGTCCTCTCCACCAAATACGAAGCGCCGGAAATCGGCAGCTCCGTTGCGGACATGAGTGAAACCGACTTTATCGATATCAACGACCGGATGCAGGTCTAAACATTATTTTTTGCATTAAAAAACCGTGGCTCCCAAAGGGCCACGGCTTTTTATTAAAATTAATCTCTTGATTATTCTTCTTCGATGGCGCCAACCGGGCACTGTTCTGCGCAAGAACCGCATTCTGTGCACAGACTTTCGTCGATTTCGTAAATGGAACCTTCAGAAATTGCTTCGACTGGGCACTGATCTGCACATGAGCCACAAGCGATACATTCATCTGTAATATGATAAGCCATTGGTAACACTCCTTTCACTATTTCAATTTCAATCTTTTTTTATTATACTCTATGAAACCCTGAAATCAAGGTAATTATTTGCTTTTTTTCACATTTTCAGTTTTTTGTGCGGGTTTATTTTTGCCATGCCCCCCGGAACGGTGTCTTCGGCGCTTATTTTTATGGGCGTTGCCCGATTTTTTACCACCGTTATCCGAATGGCTCCCGGATGTCTTCCGGTTGTTCCAGCCTTTATCCTTGGGCAGACGGTTATCGTCACCCTTCGATGATCCGCCGCTGTTCCGGCTGCCCCGGTCTTCATCCTGGCCTTCCCGCTGTTTGCGCCCATGATTCTGGCCGGAATGCCGGGAAGAACGGTTGGCATTGTGGGAATGGCCGCTTTTTTGAGGCGCGTCCTTGCCGTGTTTTTCCTGTTCCGGTTCGCCGTTCTGCTGATCCTTTTGTTCTTTTTTCATCTGCTGGCGTTTATTGTTGGCCAGAACGTGTTTTTCCCCGGACTTCACCACTTCATCCACATCGTAGGAACGAATCTCAGTTTCCTCCCCGTTATGAACCCGGACCACCACTTTTTCGTCCAGGACATTCAAGCGGTAAACCTGCCCTTCCCCGTCGGGGGTGGTGACCCAGTTGCCAATGCGGGGCATTTTTTTGGTGATCTTTCGGTAAAAATCATCTTCGTAAGTCAGACAGCACAGCAACCGGCCGCAAATGCCGGAGATTTTGGTTGAATTGAGGGACAGACCCTGTTCCTTGGCCATTTTGATGGAAACCGGGGTAAAATCCCCCAGCCACTGGGAACAGCAGGTGTTCCGGCCGCACACGCCCAGGGTGCCGAAGAGCTTGGCTTCGTCCCGGACGCCGATCTGACGCAGTTCGATGCGGAGCCGGAAGATAGATGCCAGATCCTTGACCAGTTTTCTGAAATCCACCCGGCCGTCTGCCGTGAAATAAAAAATGGCTTTTTTATTATCAAAGGTGTATTCCACCCGGATCAATTTCATGTCGAGGTGATGTTCCTTGACCTTTTCCTCAAAGATCCCCCGGGCTTTTTCTTCCTTTTCCCGCAGGGAGGCATAATTCTGCTCATCTTCTTTGGTAGCGGCCCGGAGGATCGGCTTGATGGGATTTTTAAACTCCGCATCGTCAATTTCCCGGGGCGCCAGGGCCACTTCGCCGTATTCAACGCCCTGGACTGTTTCCACCACCACATGATCGTACTGGTGAAGCGGCAGTCCGATGGCGTCGAAGTAATAAATTTTACCGGCTTTTTTAAATCGGACGCCGGCGACTGTTTTCATCATAGATTGTTCTCCTGTAACGCTAATATTTTAAACAAAGCGGCTTCCCACTGCATCCGGGGATTGGCGTTGGTGCCCAGCCGTCTTGTCAGTTCAAACACAATTTCTGTCGCTGCGCTTACCCAGTGGGGATCCACCTGGGGGCGGACCTTCCGAAGCCACCGGTTGCCTTCCGGTATGCCGTCGTCCCCGGAAAGAACAAAAGCTTCCATCACGCCGGTCAGTTCAAGAATAAGATCTTCTGCAGCGGTGAGTCCGCCGTCTTTTTCTTTGCCCAATCCTTCGGCCAGATGAAAAATAGGGAACCCATTGTGATTTAGTATAGCACAAATCGTCTCAAAGACTTCATTTTTTATCGTTTCATCTTCCTGATGGGTCATCATGGCCATCGCCCGGCCGGGCAGTCCCCCGCTCTGAGCCACAATGGTTTCCCGGCGGCTGCCGTCACACCCTTTCAGGGCCAGCAGCCGGCCGATGTCCTCCGGACTTGCCGGTTCCAGCACGAGCATTTGACACCGGGACCGGATCGTCGGCAAAATCTTTTCACTGTTTTCCGCTGTAATCATAAAAACATTGCCCGGCTCCGGTTCTTCCAAAGACTTGAGCAGGGCATTCTGGGCCTGGACGGTCATAGCCTCCCCGTGAGTGATCAGGCACACCCGGGCGTTGCCGTCGTAGGTCTTGGCCGAAATTTGACGAATCAGCTCCCGGATCTGGGTGATTTTAATACTCCGGGTGCCTTCTGCCGGCGCCACGGTGATAAAATCGGGATACGTGCCTTCCGCCAGCCGGATACAGGCGTCGCACATCCCGCAGGGACGCCGGGCGGCCGGCGCTGTACACAACAGTGCCCGGGCAAAAGCCCTGGCAAAATAGGTTTTGCCGATGCCCCGGGGGCCGGTGAACAAATAGGCGTGACTGACCTGATTTTTTAATATGCTCCCGGTTAAAATGCCTTTGATCCGGTCCTGGCCCAGTATTTCTTCAAACACCTGACTCCTCCTGTCTTTTTACTGCGTTGTATCGCCGTCCCCGGAATCCTCCGGATCATTCTTCGTTTCCGGATTTTCCCCGCCGTCAAAGGCGTCTTCGGCCAATTCCGAAAAATCGGTTTCCATCAGCGCTTTGGCCGCATCGTAATTTTCAGGATCCACATAAACTTCGATATTGGCCGTTCCCAGATTGCCCATATAGATGTTGCGGATCGGTCCGCCAAACCCCTTTTCTTTCCGGGTAATGGGAATGCCATTGGCCATCAAAAAGGTTTTGAGCATCTCGTAATCCATATCCGAATTGACATACGTCAGAAAGCGGTACATCTCTTCCATTGTTTTCATTGTATTCTCCATCCCATGGCGGTGCCGGGCTCCGGCACGCTGCCACGCATTTCCTGCAAACGCCCTGCCTTACACGGCAAGGACTTCCAAACCGGCGTCCTTATCTGCGCCAATCACCGTTTCTCCCCGGCGAAGGCACCCGGCCAGATAACCGGCCATTTCCCGGGTGATTGTATCCCCGGGCAACAGCACCGGCACTCCCGGCGGATAAGGGATCACACTCCGGGCCGCAATCCGTCCGGCACAAGCCGCCAGCGGACATTGCTGACGCCGTTGTTCATAAAAAGCCTGCCACAACGGCACCGTCTGATTAAACCGTGCTGCCACCGGAACCGGATCCACCGGACACGCTTCCGGTTCTGGCACCGGTTCCTGACAGGCCGCCACTGCGTTGTCCAGGGCGTCTAAATCTTCGGTACGGGTTCCCATACCCGTCAGGGCAAGGAGATAACCCGCCGTCTCAATTTCGCAATATACGCCGAAGGATTCCCGCCATTTTTTCGCAATGGCCAGCCCGGACCCGTCGGCCACCGCCCAGAGCCATTTGCTTTTATCGTAGGGCTGTGCCGCCGGCGGTGCGTACAACCGGAGTTTTGTCCCGGCCCTTTGCCGCTTTTGCGTTTGATCCCACCGTTTCGCAATGCCCTCAAATATTGTATGGCCGCTTTGCGCCGCTTCCCGGACGCCGTTTTCCACAGCCATCATCAACAGGTAGCTGGGACTGGACGATTCCAGCATGGTTAAAAACCGGGCGATCCTTTGCGGATCGATCCGCCGGGAACAGCAGTGAAGCAGAGACGCCTGGGTATAGGTTGCCAGCATTTTATGGCTGCTCTGAATGACCACATCCGCTCCGGATGCCACCGCATCCCGGGGATAATCCGGGCAAAAGGCCAGATGGGCACCGTGAGCTTCGTCCACAATCAGCCATTTGTCCCGGCGGTGCAGGCATTCTGCCAGTGCCGCCGTATCGCTGACCGTTCCGTAATAGGTCGGCGTGGTCAGAATCATTCCCCGCACTTCCGGAAAACGGTCCAGAGCCGCTTCCACCTGTTCCACTGTGAGCTCCCGGGGGAATCCCAGGGTCCCGTCCAAAACCGGGGTGATAAAACGGCCTTCGATACGCCCCAGTGCCAAAGCGGAAAAAACGGAACGGTGGCTGTTAACCGGAACCAGCACCGCTTCTCCCGGTGCCGCCCCGGCCATAAGTGCCGCCATATTGCCAGCGGTGGTCCCGCCCACCACAAGCTGTGCCGACACCGATCCGTAAAGCCCGGCCAGATCATTCTGCACGTCCGCGATGATCTCCCGGGGATCATGGAGGTTATCCGATCCTGGGATTTCTGTGAAATCCAGGGCCGCCAGCGGAAGTCCCCGGCCCTTGTGTCCCGGCATGTGCAGGCGGTGGCGGTCCCGTTCCGCCAGAATTTCCAGCTGTTTCTGAAGCTTACCGGCCGTCAAAAGCGTTTCTCACAGCGTCTGCAATTTCCCGGTGGATGTCCTCAATGGACCGGAGCTGACCGTTCTTCACACAGTTGATCCGGGTCCAGCCGTATTGGGTCACCAGTTGTCTGGCGTTGGTGTAGGATTCTGCCAGGTAGCCGGGATGGCTTTCGTGGATATCCTTCTCCCGGGCGCCGGTCATTTTATTGGCCCGGTCTGCAATCAGTGCCTCTCCCACATCAAGGGGCATATCCAAAAAGAAAACAAGATCCGGCCGGGGCAGCCCCAGTACACAAAATTCGTAATCGGTCAGCCAGTCGAGAAAAGCCTGGCGTTCCCGGGCGTCGCCAATCTTTCCAGCCTGATGCACCATGTTCGCCGTCGTGTAGCGGTCTGCGATCACCGTTCCCCCGTTTTTAAGAAAAGGCTCCAGCTCTTCTTTATAAGAAGCGTAGCGGTCCGCCGCGTAAAACGTGGACGCCACATAGGGGCTCACCTGATCCGGGTCTTCCCCAAAATCACCGTTTAAATAGTGCCGGACCATAGCGGAAGAATCTTGATCGTAGCGGGGATACGCCACCTGCATCACCTTTTGGCCTTCCCGGGCCATGCTTTTATAAAGGCGGGCGGACTGGGTTTCCTTGCCGGATCCGTCCACCCCTTCTATTACAATCAATCTGCCGCTGTGTGCTCTCATCCGGGTTCTCTCCTGTCATCAAAAGTCTTACCGGTATTATAGCATAAGTCGGATAAATTGTTCAGGGTTCCATGCATTTCATCTTATCTTTTCCCATTAAGTGTGCTACAATAGAAAATGCAATCCATGCAGAGTGTAAATGAAAGAATGAAATTGCGGGAGGAAGAAAAAACGTATGAGTGAAATAATTGAAATTAATGCAGATAATTTCCAGGATACCGTCATGGCTTATCAGGACGGCCCGGTAATGGTGGATTTTTGGGCAGAATGGTGCGGTCCCTGCAAGGCTTTAATGCCGATCATCGGCGAAATTGCAGCCGAAGCGGATCCAAAGGTGCGCATTTGCAAGCTCAATGTGGATAACAATACCGATCTGGCCCAGAATTTTCGGGTTATGAGCATTCCCACCTGTATCTTTTTAAAAAACGGGGAAGAAATCGAACGCTTTGTGGGCACCCGGGACAAACAGGCATATATCGATCAGCTCCGTGCCATGCTTTAATTTTAACGCAACACCGATTGAACCAACGTAAAAAGAACGGCAGATAGCATCCGCCGTTCTTTTTTTACGCTCCTGGATCAATCGCAAAAATCCTGAACCCAAAAACCGTTTGTCTGGGCAATGCCCACGCGGCCAAAACCGGTATCCAGAATATTGGCCCGGTGCCCCGGGGAGCTCATCCACATATCCAGCGCGGTTTGCGCATCGCTGCTTCCCCCAAAAATATTTTCTCCTGCCGCCGAATAACTGACGCCTTGTTCTGAAAATGCGGTAAAGCAGGAGGTTCCGTTGGGCCGGGTATGGGAGAAACGGGACACAATTTCTCCGGCGCGAATCACGGCGGCGTTGTGCAGCTTTTGATCCCCGGTCATCAGCATTAAGCCCCGCCGGGAACGCTCCACGTTCAGCCTGTACATGGCGTCCCCTTCTGTCCGGTCAAACGCCTGAATGGACGGCGGGGCGGTACTCCCGGGGGCCGCCCCGCCTTTAGCCACCAGCACAATCTGAATCGCCTCGAGGCGGAAAGCGTGCTCACTGGTCCCGGCCATCTCCCCGTTTTTCGCCCAGCCAAGCCAGCCGTAATTTTCACAGTGAACCCGGTAATACACATCGTGTTTCGCTGCCAGCTGCCCGGTCAGCCCGATCCGGATGGCCTCGAGCCGGAGGGCCCGGCCGGAAGTTCCGCTCATCGCTCCGTTTTTAACCCAGTCCTGCCAGCCAATACTTTCGACATGGGTCTGGTATTCGATATCGCCGTCGGGCCGGCCGGAACCCTTGCTGATCTTAATGCCTTCCAGCCGGAGCGCCTGGCCGCTGGTTCCGCTGAGTTCCCCATCTCCTACCGGCGTCTGCCAGCCGACGTTTTCGACATGGGTCTGGTATTCGATATCGCCGTCAGGCAGATCTTCTCCCTTTTGGATCTTAATGCCTTCCAGCCTAAGCGCCTGGCCGTCGGTCCCGCTCTCTTCCCCGTCTGCAACGGCATCCTGCCAGCCAATATTCTGAACATGGGTCTGGTAGGTGACCATATCGGGCTGGACACAGGAGAAGTTCTGCTGAATGCTGGTGCTTCCCGACTGGATGGTGAGGGTCACATTGCCCACTTTTCCCCCGGTTAAGCGCAGCATATCCCGGCTGTCTGCGGTGATTTTACTGGCACTGACCACGGACGAATCGCTGCTGGTCACCCGGTCCACCGAATTCGTCAGGCCAACCCCCGTTTTAAAAAAGGTGACCACCTGGACATCCGCTGTTTTGCCAATCAAAACCTGGCTGGTCGCCCCCGCTTCAGTCCGCAATTCATACCGGCTGAAAAACTCCGGTAAAAAATCAATCTTTTGAACTGCGATCACTTCTCCGGTCGGCTGGGAACCGCCGCCGTCCCCGGCTGCTGTTCCAAATTCCAGGGCATAAAACGCACTGCCCATGGAGCCTACCCCCAGCGAATGCAGATCCGGATTCAAAATGATCGCTTTGTTATAGTCCGACTCCATCCAAACCTTCATCACCGAATCGACATTGTAGCCAAAAGCCAGACATTCCTTGGAGATCTTTCCCGAAACTGTCTGAACCGCCTGGCCGTTGGGCCGGGTAAAGGACTGACGGACGGCAAACTCCCCGCTCCGGATCATCGCCGCATTCACAAGCTCCGAATCCAAAACCACCGGGGCGACCCCCACTTTGGCCCGTTCTTCATTAATCCGGTTCAGCATGGTGCGTACGTCGCCAAAGGTTCGCTGCATGAAATAGTTTCCGCTCATCATGCTGCTCTGATCCGTTAAGCCTTCCTCCGAAGTCCCGGCATCCGCTTCCTGTTCCACTGCGTAGGGGTCGCTTTCCCCCTGCTCAAAAATGACCGGGCTGTCCGCAACAGCCTGACCGGTTTCCTCTCCGTCTGCAGCCGTCACCGCTTCACTCTGGACAGCGGCTGTGCCGTTATCCCCTTCCGTTTCATCCGCTTCCTGGGCAAAAACCGTTCCGCCGAACAGCACGAGCACCAGCATTCCAATCACACACCAAACCGTCATTCTTTTCCGCAACATGGTTGATCCTTCTCAATGCCTCTTTTTTTTAAAGCCTTTCCAATGCCTTTTTCCGGAGTGCCTGCCGGGTCCCTTTCTGCCACCCCCTCTAACCCTTCTCAATTCCTGTTTCCCAAAATTCATTTCCTTCATTAATTGAACCCACTTTCACTTCTTGTGTAAAGCTTTTCTACATTATATCATCTTTTCGATTTGAATCAAAGCCTTTCAAAGTTCCAGACACGAAAAAAAAGCCGGACTCCTTTTTGGTGTCTGGCTTTTTTCATTTCTGCATTTATGCTTCATCGTCTTCTTGTTCCGGCTCTTTTGTTTCGGTTTCCGGCTCTGCTTCGGCTTTGGGGATTTCCTCCCGGCGAATCTCCTGTTTGGTTTGTTTTTTATGATTGGCCCGGTACCAGACCAAAATGATAATGACCACCGCGAGGATGCCCAGAATCGCCCCGACGCCGATCCCGATGTTCTGAATCGATTCGCCGATGGTAATCTTTGCGGTTGCCGTGGCCGGCTGATAGTCGTCATTGCCCTTGTAGGTCACCTTGACATCCTGGTCGCCTCTGGCCCGGTCATAACTTAAGGTCAAATCGGAATCGCTGATCTTGACTTCTTTCTGATTGGCGTCGTACACTTTCACATCCAGATTCTTCAGGACATCTGCGTCCAGCTGTTTCTGATCATCGTTGAAAAACACCATGTCCGGCGAACTGCTGACCACCACCGATACCGGCTGGGGATTGATAATGATTGCCGTCGCGTCGCCGTTGCTGGCTGCGTACTGGTCGTTGCCGTTGTAGTGGATGGTCACCGGCTGGGTTCCGGCTTCCCGGTTGTAGCTCACCGTAACTTCGCCGTCCGCTGTCGTCACGGTGTTGCCATCTTTATCCTGAACCTGAATACCCAGATCTTTAATCACCGCTGCGTCCAGCGCAGCGACAGCTCCCTGATACTGGACTTTGGACCGGTTGTTGTTCACAATAATTTTTGTTTTGACCGGGCTCGTAAATTTGACGTTGACTTTGGCCACACTGGGTCCGTAATTATCGTTCCCCCCAAAGCGAACCGTGACATCCTGGGTGCCCACCGCCATGTTGTAGCTCATGCTGATATCACCCTGATTAAAGTTGATTTTATTGGACTGGCTGTCCACCACCTGAATGCCCAGAACATTGTACAGGGCATTGTCCATGGCGTCTTTGGAACCCTGAAGGGTGACATCCCCGGGGTTGGAGGTCAGGACCACTCTTGTATCCCGGGCTTTGGTAATGTTGACCACCGCGTCGGCATAGGTTTCGTTATAACTGTCGCTTCCCTTATAATGAACCAGCACATCCTGATTGCCCGGCGCCCGGGTGTAGGTCAGTTCAAAATCACTTTCTTTGATGGAAACCGTGTTGCCCCGGGTATCCGTCACGGTAATGTTCAGAGCTTGAAACACGGCGTGGTCCATGTTGGCGCTGTCGTCCTGATACCCCACCTTCGGTGTGGATTTAACCAGATTGATACTGGTGTCCAGTTTGGCTCCGTCCCCGGCCTGCACCACATGCCCGGCGCTGATGGATCCGGTCAGCTGCCCTCCCGAAAGGTTGGGTGCGAGCCCAATCGCTAACAAAAGAACGCCCGTTAAAACGATCAGTCCAATGCTCCGCTGCTTGTTCATTTTACAATCCTCCTTTTACTTTTCGACTTCTCATCGTTTATAATGTAAACATTATACCACGTTGTCACGCCAAAAAGACCCCAAAGGGGTCTTTTGGAAAAAAATTAAGAAAATCAGTGTACAGCACAGAGAAGCGCAACCACCAGACAGACTAAAACAACCAGTATAACCGGGAACGCATTTTTCCGCCTGCTGTCGACAAGCATTCCCAGCACGCTAACGCCAAGCGTTATTCCATAGTACAGGGGCAGCGCCAGCACAGCGTCCAAGCCCGGCATCCATATATTCATTGCGGTCATCACTGTCCAATGGAAGAGATAAAGATAAAGGGAAAGCTTTCCCATCCAGGTCAGCAGCCGGCGTCCATGGCTATTAAGCCATCCCGCCAGAAGTGTTCGATTCCAGAACCCCAGGATCATCACCACCGAAAAAAGGAGGACATAGATCAAAACATCCTCATCGGTCGTATACGGAAAGGGACTGAGTAAAAAAAGCGCCGCAATCCAGCAAAATATTTCAAGGCAGGAAAGCCCTCTGAGCACCCCGGCCTCTGGCTGCCATTGTTTCATCTTTTCAAACCCCAGGTAACACAAACTCCCCAGGGATACCCCGGCCATCCCCCGGATAATGGACATGGAGATAACCCCCAGATATTCGCTGCCGACATCCAGGGTTCCATAGTGCTGAACAATCAGTGCGTAAAAGAGAATTGCTGTAACCGGCGCCAGAAAACTGGTATAGAATTTCCGGTAATTCCGGGCGAGGGGATAAATAAATACAAGGGCCAGGACCATGGCCGACAAATACCAGTCCTGCCCCATCAAATAATCAATATTGAACGCAGGATCCTTGATGGATCCAGAACATTGGAGCAGCAGCGCCTCCCATTTAAAATGAAACAACGCATGCAAATAGCCGCCCACCCCCGTAACGCCGTTGGTCATCACAAATAAAATAAACTGAGCCGCAAACGCGACGATAAAGATTGCATAAAACCCTTTGATTTTGTGCCCAATATAGTCGAAAACCGGTAAAGGTTCTTCCCGGGTATCAATATGACGCATCATGAAAAAACCGGCCAGAATCAAAAAGAACTCCACAAACACATAAGCAAACGGAGCATACAAACGGTCTCCGCCCAAATAAATACTTCCAAAATGAATGGTCATAACGCCAATGGCGGCAATAAAACGCATCAGCTCAATGGATGTTGTTCTTTGTTTAATCACGGGTCGCTCTCCTGTTTTCATGTATTGTATTGTTTTGTTTTATTATACCATATTTATCCTGACCTCGTCCGCGGCGATGTTGTAAAAAAGTTTCTTTGATATGGCCTCTCGTAAAAATCCCTTTTTATTCAAATAGAAAACGCTTAAAATTATACTTGACAAATTTTGTCTACTTCTGTAGAATAGAATCATACCAAACAGGAAAGAGGTGCTGCATGCTCATCACAAGAGAAACAGATTACGCCATTCGTTTGATCCGCGGTCTGTCGGACGGACAGCGCCAGACCGTTGCCACCCTCGCTCAAAATGAGCAGGTTCCCCGGCAATTTGCCTACAAAATTTTAAAGAAGCTCCAGAACGCCGGATTCATCGAAATCCTGCGGGGAGCCGAAGGCGGCTGTGTGCTTGCGGTGGATCTCGATCAGGTTACCCTGCTGGATCTCATGCGGGCCACCGGGGAAGACACGGCAGTCATTGCGTGTATGCGTCCGGATTATACCTGCAAGTGGTGCCAGCATCACGGCGAAACCACCTGCCGGGTGCACCGGCATCTTTCCGGCATTCAACAAGAAATGGAGAGGGAACTCTCCGCCTGCAGTCTGAAAACCATTATCTTTGGAAACGAAACATCAAATTCACAATAAAGGAGGAATCGGTATGTTATTTAAAACCACTCAGGAACACGAACACCTGCGCAAGCAGGTTCGCACCTTTGCGGAAGGAGAGGTCAAACCCATCGCCTTTGCGCTGGATCAGGGGAATGAATTCCCGGCAGATGCGGTGGCCAAAATGGGTCAAATGGGGCTCATGGGAATTCCTTATCCAAAAGAATACGGCGGCGCCGGCCTGGATGTTATCAGCTACGCCATCGCAGTGGAGGAATTGTCCCGGGTTGACGGCGGCACCGGCGTCATTCTGTCTGCCCACACATCCCTGGGCACCTGGCCCATCGCCGCCTTTGGCACCGAAGAACAAAAACAAAAATACCTGGTTCCTCTGTGCCGTGGTGAAAAGATCGGCGCTTTTGGCCTGACAGAACCCAACGCGGGGTCTGACGCCGGCGGCACCGAAACCACAGCCGTGGACAAGGGCGATTATTACCTGCTCAACGGCAACAAAATTTTTATCACCAACGCACCCAAAGCCGATGTCTACGTCGTGATGGCTGTCACCACGCCGGATATCGGAACCCGGGGTATCTCTGCTTTTATTGTGGAAAAGGGCTGGGACGGTTTTACCTTTGGCGATCACTACGACAAACTGGGGATCCGTTCGTCCTCGACGGCCGAACTCCTCTTTAACGACGTCAAAGTCCCCAAAGAAAACCTGCTGGGCAAAGAAGGCCAGGGCTTTAAAGTGGCCATGGCGACCCTGGACGGCGGGCGTATCGGGATTGCGGCCCAGGCCCTCGGGATTGCCCAGGGCGCTTACGAACAGGCCGTCGGTTATGCCAAAGAACGGGTTCAGTTCGGCCAGCCCATCGGCTTTAACCAGGGCATTTCGTTTATGCTTGCGGATATGGCTACCAAATTGCGCTGTGCCCGGTTCTTAATCTACTCCGCCGCCGAGCTGAAAGAAGCCCACGAACCCTATGGCATGGAATCGGCCATGGCCAAACAATACGCTTCCGATATCGCACTGGAAGTGACCAATGACGCCCTTCAAATCTTCGGCGGCACCGGTTACCTCAAGGGCATGGAAGTGGAACGGATGTACCGGGATGCCAAAATCACCACCATTTACGAAGGCACCAACGAAATCCAGCGGGTGGTCATCGCTTCCCACATCATGGGCAAACCCCCCAAGAAATCCGGCGGATCCTCCAGCGTCGCCAAAAAGGCGGCCCCGATTACCGGTATCCGCAAACACCAGCTCTTTAAAGAAGGCAGCGCCCAGGATCAGGTTGACGCCCTGGCGGCGGCCCTCAAAAAGGACGGCTTTGATTTTAGCGTCGGCATTCCCGCCGACACCCCCATCGTTCTGGCTGAACGGGTTGTTTCTGCCGGCCAGGGCATCGGCCCCAAAGAAAACATGAAACTCATCGAAGACCTGGCCCAGGCCGCCGGCGCCGCCATCGGCTCCTCACGCCCCGTGGCAGAAACCCTTAAATACGTGCCGCTCAACCGCTACGTGGGGATGTCCGGCCAGAAATTCAACGGCAATCTCTACATCGCCTGCGGCATCTCCGGCGCCAGCCAGCACCTCAAAGGCATTAAGAATGCGTCCATCATTGTGGCCATCAACACCAACGGCAATGCGCCAATTTTCAAAAACTGCGATTACGGCATCGTCGGCGATGTGAACGAAATCCTGCCGCTGCTCACCGCCGCTCTGGGCACGGATGAAAAACAGCCCGCGCCGCCAATGATCAAAATGAAACGCCCGCAAATGCCCAAACCGTAACCCATCGGTCCCCGTTATGTGTGCAGCGGCTGCGGCTACGAATACGTGCCGGAGCTGGGCGATCCCGAAGCAGAAATCGCACCGGGTACCCTGTTCAGTGCTTTGCCGGAAGATTGGGTCTGTCCGGAATGTTCCGAAGGCAAGGATCAATTCATTGAGTCTTAAATGACGAGGAGGAATGAACATGTATAGTGTAAGAAACATAACCGAAGATTTGTTTTGGGTCGGCGCCAACGACCACCGTCTCGCCCTGTTTGAAAATGCTATCCGATCCCCCGGGGCGTGTCCTACAACTCCTATCTGCTTCTGGATGAAAAGACCGTCCTGTTTGACACCGTCGACTGGTCCGGCTGCAGACAGCTCCTTGAAAATCTGGATCACGTTCTGGCCGGCCGCTCCCTGGATTATCTGGTGATCAACCATCTGGAACCGGACCACGCAGGCTCCATCGAAGAAATTTTGTTGCGCTGGCCGGATATCACCCTCATCAGCAACGAAAAAGCCTTTATGCTCATGCGCCAGTTCCACTTTGATGTAGATGACCACGAAATCATCGAGGTGGCCGAAGGGGATACCTTCTGTTTTGGCACCCACACCGTTACCTTTGTCTTTGCGCCCATGGTCCACTGGCCGGAAGTGATGTGTACCTTTGACGCCACCAACGGCGCCCTGTTTTCCGCCGACGCCTTTGGCACCTTTGGCGCCCTGGACGGTAAAATCTTTGCCGACGAAGTCAATTTCGACCGGGACTGGCTGGATGACGCCCGGCGCTACCTGACCAACATTGTCGGGAAATACGGACCCCATATTCAGCTGATTCTCAAAAAAGCCGGGGGCATCCTGGATCAGATTAAATTTATCTGCCCGCTCCACGGCCCGGTCTGGCGTAAAGATCTTATGTATTTCATCGGGAAATACGACACCTGGAGCCGCTACGCCCCGGAAGAAAAGGGTGTGATGATTGCCTACGCCTCCATGTACGGCAACACCGAATCCGCCGCCCAGGCTCTGGCCACCCGGCTGTGCGCCCGGGGCATGACCAACGTGGTGATGTACGATGTGTCTTCCACCAACGTATCCACCCTGATCTCCGAAGCCTTTAAGTACAGCCACATGGTTCTGGCCTCGGTGACCTACAATCTGGGGATTTACCCGGCCATGCACAATTTCCTGATCGACATGAAAGCCCTGAACGTTCAGAACAGGACCGTCGGCATCATGGAAAACGGCTCCTGGGCCGTCAAATCCGGGGATCTGATTCAGAAATTTATGAACGACGAACTCAAAGGCATGACCGTTTTAAACGAACGGGTCAGCATGGCCTCGTCCCTGGGGCCGGATAAAGAAGCCGAACTGGATACCCTGGTCGACGCCATTTTGGAATCCATGGATAAAGAAAAAGCGTAAACACACCTCAAATAAAGACTGGAATCATAAAAACCGGCCGGCCGGTTAACGATCGGCCGGTTTTTGCGTGGGGGGTGTGCCCTTGAATTCGGGAAGGGCCCGGGCCGATTGGAACGGCCCGCAATGATGATAACACAAGTCATACCGGCATATCCCTCCCATCGCCCCGCCCAAAATCCGGTTGCATTGCCGCCGCCAAAGCTTTATACTTGATGTACAGGGCATTGCACCGTTGCTTGCCCATCGCTTACAGAAAACACATCAGGAGGAACACGCTTTGATCATCGGCATACAAGACGAAATCCTGCACATCCACGCGCTGGGCCTTCTGGACCGGCTGCTGGCAGATAAAACCACCAAAGGCGCCATTCTCTGGGCCACGGATGCGTATCAAAAAGAAGGGAAGGGCTACGGCCGCAACGAGGCCATCACCTCCGGGCGGATTACCGGAGAGCATTCCGGCATCATTAAAAACCGGGCGCGGAAAGCGTTGGAACAGCAATCCCGGCGCACCAAAAAACACGCTGAGGTCTTTACCCCCGTCTGGGTCTGCAAAAAGATGAACGACGTCGCGGATCAAGCCTGGTTCGGACGTCCCGGCGCCTTCGACCCGGGCAGCGGCACCATCCACTTTGAAGGCGGGCGCACCTGGCAGGCCTATGTAGACGCCCGGCGGCTGGAAATCACCTGCGGCGAGGCCCCGTATCTGGTGGGCCGCTACGACGTGGAAACCGGGGAGCACATCCCCATCAAGGACCGGGCCGGCATTCTGGACCGCAAGCTCCGGGTGGTGAACGCAAACACCACCACCGAAGCAGACTGGCAGTACTGGACCCTGCGCGCCTTCCAGGCCACCTACGGCTACGAGGTTCAGGGGGACAACCTGCTCATTGCCCGGGTCAATCTGTACATGACCTTTGAAGAAGGCTGCGCCGCCCGGTGGGGCCACCCCCCAGACAACACCCTGGGCAAAAAAATCGCCACCATCATCGCCTGGAACCTCTGGCAGATGGACGGGCTGACGGGCCGGACCCCCTTTGCGGCCACATCCGGCAACCAGCAGGTGGATATGTTTTCGGCCTTTGGCCTGGCGGCTCCAGCGGCGCCCCAAAACACGCCGGCCGAATGCAAGGTTTTTAACTGGCGCCAGGGCCACAGTCAGGTTTTTGCAGCAACGCGGAAAGGAAAAGGAAAAATGAAATTTGATTTTGTGATTGGCAATCCTCCGTATCAGGATGAAACTCTTGGTGAAAATGACACGTATGCACCCCCTGTCTACAATAAATTTATGGATGAAACGTACCGTATTGCCGATAAAGTGGTGCTGATTCACCCTGCAAGATTTTTATTTAACGCCGGCAGTACACCCAAAGACTGGAATAAAAAAATGCTGAATGATCCTCATTTTAAAGTGCTTTGGTATGAACAGGACAGCAGTGCCGTGTTTGAAAATACGGATATCAAAGGCGGAATTGCCATAACCTGTCATGCCACCAATGAAAACTATGGAGCCATTGGCGTTTTCACACCTTATCCTGAGCTAAATTCAATTTTAAAAAAAGTGAGATCAACCGCTTCTTTTGAAGGATTGAATCGTATCGTCATTACACGGACAGCCTATCGCCTGACAGAAAAAATGCATGAAGACCATCCAGAGGCAATGGATCAATTGAGTAAGGGCCATGCGTATGATATGTCAACAAATATTTTTGACCGTCTCCCGCAAATTTTTTATGATGAAAAACCCGATGACGATTATGAATATATTCAAATCATTGGGCTTGATAAAAAGCAAAGAATTTATAAATATATTAGAAAAGATTATGTGAATCAAGTAAAAAATTTAGACAAATATAAAGTCTTTGTACCAAAAGCAAATGGAAGTGGCAAATTTGGGGAACCATTAGCCAAAATGATTATTGGAAATCCGCAAATTGGTTCAACTGAAACTTTTGTCAGCATTGGACTCTTTAACACAAAGATAGAAGTAGAAAATTCACTAAAATTTATTAAAACGAAATTCACCCGGGCTTTACTTGGTGTATTAAAAGTAACCCAAGATCTCACCCCCCAAAAATGGGCGTATGTCCCCCTCCAAGACTTCACCCCGTCCTCTGACCTCGACTGGACCCAGTCCATTCCAAACATCGACCGCCAGCTCTACGCCAAATACGGTCTGGACGAAACAGAGACCGCCTTTATCGAATCCCACGTCAAGGAGATGAACTGATATGAGCCCCGTCACCATCAAAACCTTTTC
>JAQWCN010000134.1 GCA_028705955.1 Eubacteriaceae bacterium | reverse complement strand
ATTTCCGGTGGATCAACTGTATCCCATGGCTTCTTACCGTTCAGCTGGCAAAACAGTAAAATTCAATGGTCAAGACTATACCGTGGAAGAACTCAAACCGGAATCCTTTGATAAAGATATCGATATCGCGTTGTTCTCAGCTGGTGGCGGGACCAGCACAAAATTTGCTCCGGAAGCAGCCAAAAGAGGCGTGATTGTTATAGATAACAGCTCGGCCTGGCGCATGGACCCGGCGGTGCCGCTGGTGGTGCCGGAAGTGAATCCGGAAGATCTAAAGAAACACAAGAATATTATTGCCAACCCGAATTGTTCAACCATTCAGGCAATGGTGCCGCTCAAACCGATTCTGGATCAATACGGGATCAAACGGATTGTTTACTCGACGTATCAGGCCGTGTCCGGCGCTGGGGTCCAGGGGAAAAAAGATTTGGAAGACGGGGTCAATGGAGTGGCACCGAAAAAATTCCCTTACCCGATTGCATTTAATATTTTACCGCACATTGATGACTTTCTGGAAAATGGCTATACCAAAGAAGAAATGAAGATGGTTAATGAAACCCATAAGATTCTTCATGACGATGCTATCCGGATCACAGCGACAACAGCCCGGGTTCCGGTATATTACGGACATTCTGAAAGCATTAATGTTGAACTGAAAAAACCCTTTGAATCGGTTGAAGAACTCCAAAAATGTATGGGCGATTTTCCAGGATGCATTTTAAAAGATGATCCAGCGCATAATGTTTATCCAATGCCGATTGAAGCAGAAGGCCACGATGAAGTATACGTCGGTCGGATTCGCCGGGATTTTTCTGTGGACAATGGGTTTAATTTCTGGTGTGTGGCCGACAATATCCGCAAGGGTGCTGCAGCCAATGCCGTTCAGATTGCTGAATCCCTGGTCGAACAGAAACTGGTCTAACTGGTCTAAGAGATCGGTTCAGTATTTTTGAATCGAATGGAACAGCGATGAGGTTCCGTCTTATTTTGTAAAGTGGAGGAGAAAATGTCAACATTATTTACAGGTAGTTGCGTCGCAATGATCACACCCTTTAAGGATGGAGAAGTGGATTACGACGGATTGAAAAAACTGATTGACTGGCATATTGAACAGGGAACGGATGCCCTGCTCATTTGCGGAACAACCGGTGAAGGAGCCACTTTAAGTGACGAAGAACACAAACAAGTTCTCAAAGTATCCGGGGAATATATCGATGGCCGGGTGCCGTTTTTAGCAGGAACAGGCAGCAATGATACCGCGTATTCCGTTCAGCTGACACAGTATGCCCAGGATTGCGGCGCCGATATGGCGCTGATCATCAACCCGTATTATAATAAAACAACACAGAAGGGGATTTACACCCATATCAAGACCGTTGCGGATGCGGTGGATATTCCCATTATCATTTACAATGTGCCGAGTCGGACCGGATCGAACATTGCGGTGGATACGCTGGCACGTTTGAGTCAGGTTAAAAACATTCAGGCGGTCAAAGCAGCCAGCGGCAATATCAGCCAGATCGCTGAAGTCATCGAAGCCTGCGGACCGGATTTTGATGTGTACAGCGGCAACGATGACCAGACGCTGCCCATTATTGCGATGGGAGGAAAAGGGGTCATTTCTGTGACGGCGAATATTGTGCCGAAAGACGTTCATGAAATGGCGATGGCCTGTGTTGAGGATAACATGGATTTGGCCAGAACGTTATTTAGAAAAGTTAATGTTTTAAACCGGGCCATGTTTTATGAAACCAATCCGATTCCGGTTAAAACAGCCATGCGTCTGATGGGCCTGGACACCGGAGACCGCAGGCTGCCTCTGGTCGAAATGGGCGAAGACAATGAAAAACGAATGATAGAAGCCATGAAACAATACGGGGGGTTAATCAAATGATAAAAATGATTCTATCCGGGGTGAACGGTGCCATGGGTCATGTGCTTCAGGATGTGATCGGTGCAGCACCGGACTGCCAGATTGTAGCGGGTTTTGACCTGAAGGATAATGGGGATACTTCATTTCCTGTTTATACCACCTATGATCAATGTCAGGAAGATGCAGATGTCATTATCGATTTTTCTCATTTTTCCGCTTTTGACGGCATTTTTGGTTTTGCAAAGAAAAGAAAAATACCCATTGTGATTGCGACAACCGGTTTGACAGAAGAAAATCAAAAAACCATTGAAGCCGGGGCAAAAGACTTCCCTGTTTTTAAGACTGCAAATATGTCTTTGGGGATCAATGTGATCGCCCAGGCATTGCGTCAGATAGCTGGGACATTGGAAGAAGGTTTCGATATCGAAATCATTGAAAAACATCACAACAAAAAAGTGGACGCTCCCAGCGGAACAGCCATTTTACTTGCAGACGCGGTCAACGATGGCTTGAATGCAAAAAAACGGTACACCTATGGGCGCCATGGCCGGGACTGTAAACGGACGGAAGATGAACTGGGTATTCATGCTATCCGTGGGGGGACCATTGCCGGAGAACATACCGTTCTCTTTGCTGGAAATGATGAATTGATCGAAATTAAGCATACGGCGTTGTCCAAAAAAGTTTTTGCCAACGGTGCTGTTACAGCAGCCAGATTTTTAGTGGCACAAAAACCTGGATTGTATTCCATGGATGATGTCATAAAATAACAAGGAGAACAGAATGACGAACGAAGAACTGAAAAAACAATTTGATCTTAATGATCCGTACCAAATTGCAAAATATATGAAAGCGGCACAAAAATCCACGCCGGTCAAAGCCTATCTTAGAGGCTATCTCCGGGATAAAGATCTCGAAGGATTTAATTATTTTGGTCAGCCGTCGGCCTGTATTGTTTTGGGGGATGCGGACGCGGTTGCCGGTCTGATCGAAAGCAAGGCAAAATCCCTGACTTTTTGCAAAGTGGAATGTGAAGCCAGAAATTCAGCCATTCCTTTGCTCGATTTGACAGAAGTGGACGCACGCATAGAACCGGGAACCTTTATCCGGGAAGGCGCTCATATTCACAAGAACGCCGTCATCATGATGGGAGCGGTGATTAATATTGGTGCTGTCGTCGGTGAAGGAACCATGATTGATATGAACGCGGTCCTCGGTGCCCGGGCTCAGGTTGGCAAAAATTGTCATGTTGGTGCCGGAACTGTGATTGCCGGCGTCTTGGAACCCCCATCAAAGGAACCGGTTAAGATTGGCGACAATGTGGTTCTGGGAGCCAACGCTGTTGTCCTCGAAGGGGTTACCGTCGGGGAAGGCGCAGTGATTGCAGCGGGTTCTGTGGTGACAAAAGACGTGGCGCCTGGTGTTGTGGTTGCAGGCAGTCCGGCAAAAGTGGTGAAGGAAAAAGATAATCAGACCGAAGAAAAAACGGAACTGATGGATGATTTAAGAGGATAAGCAATGAACACAGTCGTTCAAAAATACGGCGGGACTTCGATGGGAACCATTTCCCGGATTCAAAATGTGGCCCGCCGGATTATTGCTAAAAAAGAACAGGGAAACAGTATGGTGGTGGTGGTTTCAGCCATGGGGAAAAGTACCGATGCTCTGGTTGAAATGGCCTATTCGATTAACGAACATCCCCCCAAGCGGGAAATGGATATGCTTTTGGCAACCGGGGAACAAGTTTCCATCTCCATGCTTTCCATGGCATTAACCCAGATGGGGTACGATGCTATTTCCTTTACCGGTCCCCAGGTGCATATTCATACGGAAGGGCTCCACGGAAAATCCCGAATTATGAATATCGATACGACCAAGATTGTCAACGCTTTGCAAGAAGATAAAATTGTTATTGTCGCTGGATTTCAGGGCGTTAACGATAATGATGATATTACAACCCTCGGTCGCGGCGGATCGGATACCAGTGCGGTGGCACTTTCCTGTGCACTGGAATGTCCGTGCGAAATTTATACCGATGTGGATGGCATATACGGCGTTGACCCCAGACTCTATCCACCGGCCAAAAAACTGGATCATGTGAGTTTTGATGAAATGCTGGAAATGGCCAGTCTTGGCGCTGGGGTGATGCATACCCGGGCCATTGAGCTGGGGAGTAAATACGATGCGGAAATCTACGTTGCGTCCAGTATTAATGATGTACCAGGGACCACAATCCAGCGGGGCGGCGTAAAAACGAGCAAGCCCATTACCGGTTTGGCGGTGGATAAAGGGGAATTGATGGTTTCGATG
Source organism: Eubacteriaceae bacterium (assembly GCA_028705955.1). Classification (GTDB taxonomy): domain Bacteria; phylum Bacillota; class Clostridia; order Eubacteriales; family Eubacteriaceae; genus JAQWCN01. The sequence goes on along the minus strand of JAQWCN010000134.1, from coordinate 344 downwards.
AAAAATGTTCCCTATGATATGAATATCACGGCCCAATTTTTTTCCAATTTGTCCAAAAAGAGTATTAATATTGATATGATTTCTCAGACATCACCGGTTGACAATAAAATTCATATTTCATTTTCTGCGCCGGTGGAAGACCGGGATGAACTTCAAAAAACACTTGAGGCTTTTCAAACAAAGGTGCCTGGGGTGGAAATTGACATTAATGAAAAAGTGGTTAAACTGTCGGTTGTCGGGGTTGGTATGCGCAACCAACGGGGGATTGCCTATAAATTTTTCAGATTGTTATCGGAACAGCATTTCCCAATTTTAATGGTTACCACCTCAGAAATCAGGATTTC
>JAQWCN010000021.1 GCA_028705955.1 Eubacteriaceae bacterium | reverse complement strand
CCAAACATGGACACAGTTGTTGGACGACCACCAGCATTATGTGCCGGGTGTCCGCATCGAGGCCTGTTTTATGAATTAGGGAAAATGAAAAACACCATGATTTTTAGTGATATAGGTTGTTATTCATTAGGCTTGTCAGAACCTTATAATGCTACGGATGCTATGATTTGTATGGGCGCGAGCATCAGTGGGGGACACGGAGTGGCCCAAGCAATGAAAATAAAAGAAGAAAATAAAAAGGTTATTTCAGTGATTGGAGATTCAACATTCTTCCATTCTGGAATCACAAGTTTAATGGATGCCTCCTACAATAAAAGTTCTTATCTGACTGTTATTTTGGATAATCGCATTACGGGGATGACTGGTCATCAAGAAAATCCAGGAAGTGGGTATGATTTAAAAGGAGAACCGTCGCCGATTGTAGATATTGAAACAGTTGTACGTGCTTTGGATATAACCAACGTAAAAACTGTTAATCCGAATAATCTGAAAGAAACAAAGGAAGCTTTGGAATGGGGAGTTCAGTGTGAAGGACCAGCGGTCGTAATTACACGATGGCCGTGTGCACTTAAACGACTTTCGACAGAAGATAAAGAAGAGTTTCATGATGTCTTTAAAACTCAGTATTCTGTGATTATTGAAAAATGTATTGGGTGTAAAAAATGTTTAAATTCCGGTTGCCCTGCTTTGGAATATAATAAAACAGGAGATAAGAAAATGGCTATTTTACAGGATTCATGTTTAGGTTGTGGAGTTTGTTCACAGATTTGTCCAGTTGATGCTATTGTACAAAAGGGAGAATGAAATAATGAAAACAAAAAATATTCTTTTAGTAGGAGTAGGTGGGCAAGGAACAATCACTGCAGCTAAACTTTTGACGACAGGTCTTATGGAAGAGGGATTTGATGTCAAAATGAGTGAAATCCATGGTATGAGCCAAAGAGGTGGTTCCGTATGTTCTCAAGTTCGATATGGTGATGATGTTCAATCACCAGTTATTGAATTGGGAACAGCGGATATTATTGTTGCTTTTGAAAAAATGGAAGCCATGCGTTATATTGAGTTTTTAAAACCAGATGGAAAAGTTATTGTTAATAATTCAGAAATATGGCCAATGCCAGTTGTTATTGGAAAAAAGACATATAATAAAGACATTCTTGGCGAATTAAAAAAATTAGCAACAACAAAAGTGATTGAAGCATCAGATTTGGCGCTTAAAATGGGGAATGAAAAAGTTACAAATGTTATTTTGCTTGGAACGATCGTAAAAGCAATGGGATTGGATAATATTAATTGGAATGAAATAATTAAAAATAATGTTAAACCAAAATTTGTAGATCTAAATATGAAAGCAATGGCTAAAGGAATGGCATTGGTTTCATAAATGGATCGTTCATCTCAACAATATCGCTTTTTTCAAAATACAGCATGTGAGTTTTTTCCATGTCATTCTTTAAATAATAATTCGGATTTTAACTGTTTGTTTTGTTATTGTCCGCTTTATGCGTTAGGTAAGTCATGTGGAGGAAATTTTCAGTTTGACGAAAATGGTATCAAAAATTGTTCAGCGTGTACTTTTCCACATAAAAGGGAAAATTATGATGTAGTTTTGAAAAAAATAAAATTAATCATAAATAAAGTTACACAGGAGTGTCGTGAAGAAAAAAACGATTCAACCAAGGAGGGAACAAAATGATTTGGTTATGGGGAATCCTGTTAGTTGCTGGTTCATATTTTATTGGAAATCTTGACTTTGCGTATATTATTGTTAAGCTGGCTCGAAACGACGATATAAGAAATTATGGCAGTGGAAATGCAGGAACAACAAATGTTTTAAGAACAATGGGACTTAAATATGCACTTCCAGTTTTTGCTCTGGATGCATTAAAGGGAGCTTTAGTCATATTTATCGCGCAGTTAATGTGCTCCAATTTAGGAATGAATAGTTATTGGATTGCATTTGCAGGAATGGCAGTTATTTGTGGGCACAATTGGCCTTTATTACTTAATTATAGGGGGGGAAAGGGTTCGGCAACCTCTATTGGATTGTTTCTTGCATATGATTGGCGTGTCGCACTAATCTGTATTGCGATTGGATTAATCTTTTTGGCATTTTTTCGTATGATGTCCTTAACATCCATTGTCGGAATGATTTCTTTACCAATTACGGTTTTGTTTTTTTATGGTTGGATTTTTTCACCGGAATTATTGCTGGCTCTATTTTTGGCATGTTCTACGGTCTTTCAACACCGTTCGAATATTAAACGTATTGCTGCAGGGACAGAGAGTAAAGTTGGCCAAAAAGTTGATATGAAAAAATGATAATAACAGCCGGACGCAGAACTTTTTCTGTTGTCCGGTTGTTATTATTATAAAAACAAGAGGTTATTGACGTTGAATTATTTTTATGAACATTTTTTTAAACCCCAGCAGGTTATTCCGCAAAATCGTGTTTTTTCGCCCGAACATATCATTATAACATCAATTTTGGTGTGTCTTATTATTGGCAGTATGATGATACAAAAACAGAAGAGAAGTAAGAAATTTAGCCAACAAGTGATGATGATTCTTGGATTAATAATGTTGTTTTTAGAAATATTTAGAATTGCATGGAAAGCATACTACTATGGTTTTTCAATTAGGACTTTCCGATTTGATTGGTGCAATCAAGTATGCATGGTCTTACCCTTCGTTGCAATCTTTAAAATAGAAAAAATATACCCTTATATTGACACACTCGCTTTTATGGGAGGAGTTGGCGTTCTTGCTTATCCTATGTGGGTTTTTTATGATTATGCTGGGATTCATATTATGGCCGTTCAAAGTATGATCTCACATGGCTTAATGATTTTGATTGCCTTGATGATGCCCCTTGCATCAAAAGAATATAGAAGAAAAAGTAAAAGAATAACTAAACCGCTTATTGGACTGGGAATTCTATTGGTAGTAGCTTATGTTGCTTCAAATAGACTTGGGGTTAGTTATCTTTTGATGAAGGATGCCGGCGATTTACCGATTATTTCATTAATACCTTATCCTTATTATTGGATTTTATTGCTTCCTTTGATGGTTTTAGGTATATACATAGCCAGAAAACTTTTAGTGTTAATTGATAAATGGAGCATGCAGACGGAGTGATAATGAAAACAGAAAATAGGAAAATGAATCGAGAAATAATTATGCATACCATAGAACCATATTGTCCTAAAAACGCAAAACTACTAATTTTAGGGACAATGCCTTCTCCAAAATCCAGAGAATCTGGATTCTATTATGGTCATCCTCAAAATCGCTTTTGGAAGATTATGGCTCAAATTTACGAAGAAGCAATGCCAAAATCCATTGAAGAAAAGAAAGCCTTTTTAACCAGAAATGAAATTGCACTTTGGGACGTTTTATCATCTTGCTCCATAGTTGGGGCATCTGATTCTTCTATTAAAGATATTGTTTATAATAATCTATTTGATATTACTGAAAATCATTCAATTGGAGCTATTGTTACAACGGGGAAAAAGGCAGGATTTCTTTATGGAAAACATTGGATGAATCTTCCAATAACGCATATCAATTTACCATCAACCAGCCCGGCAAATTGTAGAATGACATTGGAAGAATTAATTCAATCTTATCGAATTATTTTAAATTATACGAGGAATTAAATGGTTATAGATACACATATTCATGTCTTTCCCGATATGCTTTGCCCCAAAGTGGTTGATCATATGGCAAAGGAGTCTCCAATATCACCACATACCGATGGTTCTATTCATCAAGTTATTAAAAATATGAATCAATGTGGTGTGAATTATGGTATTATGATGCCCATTGTTACGAATCCAAATAGTCAAAAAAATGTTAATGATTATGCATGCTTTGTTCAACATCATTATTCTCAGTTTTTCGCTCTTGGATCTGTACATCCGGATGCATCTGATTGGAAAGAAGAATTAAAAAGAATAAAACAGATGGGATTATATGGTATTAAATTGCATCCTGACGATCAAGGCTTTTTTATGGATGATAAGCAAGTGTATCCACTTTATGAAAAAATTCAAGAACTTGAACTACCTATTTTATTTCATACAGGTTACGATCCGGCCTCACCTCATGTCATTCATGCAACACCAAGCATGATTATTTCTGTCGCCCGGGACTTTCCGGATTTAACTGTTATAGCAGCCCATACGGGTGCTTATGCTTTCTTTGATTTGCCATTGGATTATTATGAAAAAATAGATAATTTGTACTTTGATACTGCAATTGCTCCTTATACGATTTCGCCTCAATTCTATCGAAGAATAATTAATCAATATGGTGCGAGCCGTTTTTTGTTTGGAACAGACAGTCCATGGAGTGATGGCGGTTGCGATAAAATGTATTTTGATAAAGTGGGTATAACCAGAAATGAAAGAAAAAAAATAATGTTTCAAAACGCAATTAATATATATAATTTACCACTTAACTTAACCCAAAAGGATAGCGAGCATGAATAAAAATATATGGGCAATTATTGGCGTCATGATTGTGTTATGTAGTATGATTTCGGGATGTGCCTCAGATACAACAACGCGTAGCGATTTTGCATTGGATACTGTGGTCTCTATTACATTATATGGAACCAAGGATGAATCACTTTTAAGTAAGCCATTTGCTCTTATTAAAGAATATGATACAAAGCTTGATGCGTTTTCAGATGATAGTGAAATCGGAAAAATTAATCAATCAGCAGGAATAAATGCGGTTCAAGTGAGTGAAGATACTTATGAACTGATAAAAAATAGTTTAGCTTATTCAGAAGAAACGGAAGGCCTTTTTGATATTAGTATAGGCCCTTTAGTATCTCTTTGGGATATCGGTGAACCGGAACAGAAAGAAGCGCCAGAGAAAGACGTGATCGATTCAGCTAAAATGAATGTTGATTATAAAAAAGTAATCTTAAATGATTCAGATCATTCTGTTTATTTAGAAGATGAAAATATGTCACTGAATTTAGGGGCAGTAGCTAAAGGATATATTTCGGGAAAAGTTAAAGAATGTTTAAAACAAGAGGGTGTTGATCACGCTGTTATTAATCTTGGAGGAAATGTCGTCCTTCTTGGTGGAAAAACAAGGTTTGAAAATTTTTCTGTTGGCGTTGAAGATCCAGCTGATCCGGACAATAATACGATAGGAACTTTGAGTTTATCAGATAATGCTATTGTAACGTCAGGTGATTATCAACGATATTTTACAGATAGCCAAGGGAAAAAATATCATCATATTTTGGATCCTAAAACGGGTTATCCTTCAGATACTGATCTACATCAAGTGACAGTGATAGCTGAAGATGCATTTAAATGTGATGCTTTATCAACTTCTTTATTTTTAATGGGTAGTCAAAAAGCAGAAGAATATTTACAAAAACATAATGAAGTGCAGGCAATTTTTGTAACTAAAGATCAAAAGGTTTTGGTTTCCAATGGTTTAAAGGAAGAATTTAACGTTAATGAAAAGAATAAAAATACTTATACTATTAGCTATTTTTGAATTAAAATCGATAATAATTCTTCAATCGTTTGATCTGTAGTTTTATCAGCATTTTGGGCAACGCAGATAAATCGTTTGGGTATCGATTCAACCAGATCGATTTTTTTAACTTCATGATGATCAATTGCTTCTTGAGCCATTTCTTTTGGAACAAATCCTATCCCAAGATTTTTTTTGATCATTGGTAATAATAAATCTGTTGTAGCCAATGAAATATCTGGATTAAAGGATAAACCGAATGAAGCAAAAAAATCATTATAAAATTGAAAAGTTACGGTATCTTCGGTGAGCCCAATGAGGGATTCGTTTTGAACATCTTTTAGATTCATTGTAGTTTTGACATTATAATGATTTCCTGCTATTAAAAAATCATTTAATTCATGAAGATTCATAAATTTGAAAAATTGTTTTTTTTCAAATGGAGAAGTGATCAAGGCCAGATCAATTTGGCCTTTTTTTAATTTATCTAATAATAAAAGGGTTCCTGCATTGACAATTTTTAATCGGATATGTGGAAAGCATTCCTGGATATTCTGAAGGTGTTTTAACAAGTAACAATGAATAGCAGTTTCGGTACTGCCTATTGTTACGGTTTCTTTTTTCTTCAAAAGCTTGTCAGCCATTTGTTTTTCACTATTTATAAGAGTTTCGCAAGAAGAAGAAATGGCAGAATAGAGATAGGTTCCCTCTTGTGTTAATGAAACGCCTTTTACAGAACGATTAAACAATTTACACCCTAATTCGGATTCTAAATTTTGTATTGAACGTGTGATTGAAGGTTGGCTTGTTAGCAAGAGTTTTGCTGCTAAAGTAAATTTTTTATATCTCGCAACATAATAGAAAATTTTATAATATTCAAAATTACAACTCATCAGTATTTCCTCCATATCATTTTGATATAGAACTAATATCAAAGTATTATTTTACGTATTGAATATTTTTAGTATAATATTAAATAGAAGTTAATACAAGCGATAATGAACAGGAGTGTGAAATGAGTGACTGATTTATTAGAGGCATTAATGATTTTGTGTTTTGGCTTATCTTGGCCGATTTCAATTTATAAATCCTATCAATCAAGAACCGCGAAGGGAAAAAGTCTTTTCTTTGAAGTGTTTTTATGGATAGGGTATGTTTTAGGAATTGCAAGAAAATTTATCCAATTTGGTGCGACAGGGACTTCTTTAAACGGACTATTCTACTTGGGGTGGTTTTTCTATATTTTAAACATTATTGAAATATCCATTGACATGGCTTTGTATTTCAGAAATATAAAATTGGATAGAATACGGGATGATGAAGAAAGTATTGAAGTCATGGTGGTTGAAGAAGATTTAAGTGAAAAATAATTTTTTATAATATAAGAATTAAATTGAAATTATTAATTTTTTTTAAATGATCTCTTGTTATAATAATTATAAAATAATGGTAAAAGTGTATTATTATATTAAGGAAGTCTATGAAAGAAAAAAAACAATATGATGAATTTTATAAAATAACGGGTCAAATAATAGAATCTCCTGAATTTCAAAATTTAAAGAGAATTCCGCATCACGGTAATGGGCTTTATGACCATAGTATGGCAGTTGCGTATTACTCTTTTGTTTTGGCAAAAAAAATGGGATTGGACTATAGGTCGGTTGCTCGTGGGGGATTGCTTCATGATTTTACTTTTGAGCATTGGAAAAACAAAAGAATTGATACAACTGGAATAGAAAGAATAAAGGATATGCATGGATTTAAACACCCGAAGGATGCATTAAAGTATTCTAAAATGATTTTTTATGTTAATGATAAAGAATCTGATATTATAGTGAAGCATATGTTTCCTTTAACCATATCCCCACCGGCTCATATGGAAAGTTGGGTTGTTTCTATTGTAGATAAGGGAATTGCGATTGAGGAAATGGTTAGAGAGCATACACCGCGAAAGATATATCGGCGTTATAAGTTGGGAATTGCAAGTTAATAAGGTTTTCAAAGGCGAAATTACAAGATAGAGGTATTTTCGCCTTGTTTTATTTTCAAATTTATAGAATAATTAATATATTACAAATGGAGGATATGAGATTCAATGAATTATACACAGGAAATCGAAAGCGCAAAGAAGCATTTTGGTGAAATTATTGAAGAGCAATTTGGACGAATTGAAAAAATGAAATCAGAAGGAGATTTTATCGATTTTACAAAAAAAGATAAAATTATTATTGGAGTTGTAGGAGGAGATGGAATTGGCCCATTTATTACTAAAGAAGCAGAAAAAATATTGGCTTTTTTATTATCGGAAGATATTGCTAAGGGGAGGGTTATTTTAAAAGATATTGATGGCTTGACAATTGAAAATCGAGCAAAGTGCCATCAGGCTATTCCGGATGATGTTTTGGCAGAATTAAAAAAATGTGATGTTATTTTAAAAGGGCCAACAACGACTCCTCGCGAAGGCGATAAATGGCCTAATATAGAAAGTGCCAATGTTGCAATGCGGAAAGAACTTGACTTATTTGCAAATGTTCGTCCGGTTTCAGTGCCAGAAAAGGGAATAGATTGGATGTTTTACCGTGAAAATACTGAAGGTGGTTATGCGGTTGGCAGTCAGGGTGTAAATGTAAATGATGATTTGGCTATTGACTTTACGGTTGCAACGCAAGAAGGATCGGAAAGAATTATTCGTGCTGCGTTTGATTATGCCAAAAAATCCGGTAAAAACAAAGTAACTGTAGTAACAAAAGCCAATGTTATTAAGACAACTGATGGTAAATTTCTGGATACTGCTAAGGCGATAGCAAAAGATTATCCGGAAGTTGAAATGGATGATTGGTATATTGATATTATGACTGCAAAATTAGTGGACGAAAAGCGAAGAACACAATTTAAGGTTGTCGTGCTTCCCAATTTGTATGGAGATATTTTAACAGACGAAGCAGCTGAATTTCAAGGTGGCGTTGGGACTGCTGGTTCAGCAAATATTGGCAAGAAATATGCTATGTTTGAAGCAATTCATGGATCTGCACCAAGAATGGTTGATGAAGGACGAGGTCAGTATGCGGATCCCTGCAGTATCATCCGTGCGACTGGTTTGCTTTTGGAACATATTGGTTATAATAATGAAGCAAAGAAATTACAAAAAGCATTGGATATTTGTGGTCAATATGAAAAAAAATTAACCATTACAGGGAGAAGTACTGGAGCAACAGGGAGTGAATATGCGCAATATGTAATGGACACACTCTCAAGAAAGGATTTGGATGATATTTATCAAGCTTATAGACATTAAGGTATAAGCTTGTAGATTTGTGAAAAGGTCTGACAAAGTCAGGCCTTTTTATTGTTTTTTTTGACTTTATTATATAAATATAATAAGATGTATATTATGAAAGATAAAAAGTATATTAAAAATGTTATATTGCCGCAAGTAAAAAAACCAATTACGTATCAAGGAAATGAGCTTAATGCAACTCATAAGAACTTGAAAGATGTATTTATTCGTTTTGCTTTTGCTTTCCCGGATTTGTATGAAGTAGGAATGTCTCATCTTGGAATGAAAATTCTCTATGGATTACTTAATGAGCAACCAGATGTTTTTTGTGAACGGGTTTTTGCTCCATGGATAGACATGGAGAAATTAATGCGTGATAAAGAGGTTCCATTGTTTACCTTAGAAACAATGGATCCAGTGAAAGAGACCGATATTTTGGGATTTACAATTCAATATGAAATGTGCTATACCAATATACTAAACATGTTGGAATTATCAGAAATCCCTTTGTTGTCAAAAAATCGTACGGAGCAAGATCCTATTGTTATTGCTGGAGGTCCCTGCGTTTGTAATCCAGAACCAATGGCTAATTTTATTGATTTGTTTGTAATTGGCGAAGGAGAAGAAGTGGTATTGGAATTACTTCAGTCATACCGTCATTGGAAGAAAGAGCAAAGAAATGGAGCATCCAAAAGGCAATGGCTCAAAAAGGCAGCGATGATTGAAGGAGTATACGTCCCTTCATTATATCAGGTTTATTATCATGAAGATAAAACAATAGAAAAAATTGAACCTATAAAAAAGGGACTGCCTTTAAAAATAAGAAAACGTTTCATTCATGATTTAGAAGATAGCTACTATCCAGAGCGTTTAATCGTGCCATATGCCGAAATCGTTCATGATCGTATACCATTTGAAATTTTTAGAGGGTGTGGACGTGGATGCCGTTTTTGTCAGGCTGGGATGATTTATCGCCCGACAAGGGATAAAAGTGTCGCTTGTATTGAATCAGGCATTCAGAAATTGGTTAGAACAACCGGATATGATGAAATATCGTTATTATCTTTAAGTTCGGGAGATTATCCACAGATTGAAACATTAATTCACGATCTCGTACAACAATATGAGGACCAGCGCATTAGTATTGCATTGCCTTCTTTGCGGATAGATTCATTAAGTGTGACAATGTTAGAAGAGATTCAAAAAATAAGAAAAAGCGGGATAACACTTGCTCCTGAAGCGGGAACGCAGCGAATGAGAGATGTGATTAATAAGGGGGTGACAGAAACCGATCTGATTCAAACTGTTCGGGAAGCTTTTGAAAAAGGATGGGGTCATATCAAATTGTATTTTATGATTGGGTTACCAACAGAAACAGACAAGGACATTTTTGGAATTGCAGAATTGGCGGAAAAAGTTGTTGATCAATATTACGAAGTCCCCAAAGAAAAAAGGAATAAACAATGTTCAGTTGTCGTAAGTACATCATGCTTTGTTCCTAAACCATTTACACCATTTCAATGGATGGGACAGAAAACTCTACGGGAATTCAACCGAAAACAGACATTGTTAAAAAAGAGTATTAAAAGCAAAAAAATTAAATACAATTGGCATGAGTCTATAGTTAGTTTTTATGAAGCAGTTTTTGCAAGAGGAGATAGGCAACTTGGTGAAGTGCTTGAAAAAGCGCATGAATTGGGATGTCATTTTGACGGATGGCATGAATGTTTTGATCCAGGTAAATGGCAAGAGGCGTTTGAAAAGACCGATATATCACCAGAATTTTACGCATTACGGGAACGACCAATTGATGAAGTATTACCATGGGATTTTATTGATATGGGTATTTCAAAACAATTTTTAATAAGAGAATTTAAAAAGGCATCTATGGAGAATAAAACAATCTTTTGTAGAGATGGGTGTACAAAATGTGGAATTCAAGAATTTGATCAGGGGTGGATATGTCATGACAGTCATGAGATTTAAATTTTCAAGAGGAGAAGAATTGCAATATTTATCTCATTTGGATCAACAGAGAGTTTTTCAGAGAGCTTTTCGTAGAGCAGAAATTCCAATGGCTTTTTCTAATGGTTTTAATCCACACCCGCGCATTTCTTTTGCTCAAGCGATGCCAGTGGGAATGACAAGCGATGAGGAATATGGTGATGTTATACTAACTGATGAGATGACACCTGTTCATTTTGTCGAAAAAGTAAATTATGTAATGCCGAAGGGCTTGAAAATAAAAAAAGCATGGTTGATACAATCAGCACACTCTTCATTATCCGCATCAGTAGAGTGTGCGGTTTATAAGATCAAGATAGAAAGTGAAGAATCATTTCAGAGACTTCAAACAACCTTGGAGAAATATAAGACTCTAAATACAATTATTGTTCAGAAACGAAATAAGAGAAAAAAAATGGTAGATATCGATATTAGGCCATTTATTGAGAATTTTTCAGTCGATTCCCTTGATCTTGGAATCGCTTCTTTTGAACTCACAATTCGTTTTATTCACCAGCAGAGTATTAAACCGATTCTAGTGATGCAGTCTTTTAAAAAACTTTATAAGCTTAATTTGAATTTTGAGCAGTGTTTTCAAGTTCATCGAAAAGTTTTACAAATGGGTGATTTAATTTAAGCTTGACGGAAAAAATAATTAAAAAAACAAGAAAACCCTTTACATTTTATGAAAACGTGTTATAATATAGATAAATCAAAAATCAATGGATGAAAGTCCACAGTTCTTTTTTAAAATTTCCAATTATAATAAAGTAACAGAATGAACTCTGATTGTCGAATAAAGAGACAACGATTGTTTAGATTTTAAGATTAAATTAAAAAGTTGTTGAACATATTCGGTAAAGAAAGATATTCTTCCTAGTTTGAAAAATGTATGAGTAAGAAGAGATTTGAATTAATACTTATAGCATATAGAGACTTAAGTATAATTCAAAGAATAATTCAGAAAATGTAGTAAGTAGAAGCATGGAGTTGGAAATTTTAAATTATATTTACAACTTATAGCATATAGAGACTTAAGTGTAAATAAAAAGAATCATTGGTTTTTGATAAAGGTAAGATTCGAAAGGGGTGAGTCCAAAAGGCATGAAACCTGAATCTGAACACTAAAGCCACTTGATGCAATGTTGTTAGCAATTGCAGAAAGTGGCTTTAGTAATTTTTTGATTTTTAATTATTAATAAAATAATCAAAAATCAAATTGTGTTAGTTTATTTTAGAAAATTTCGATTAATTGCAATAGCACGTTTTACAATAGTTTTAGCTGGACCACCAACGATATTTCTTTGATTGACACAAGTTTTTAAATCAATTGCTTCATAGATTGTCCGATCAAAAATGGGATCAATCGCTTGATATTCTTCTAGTGATAATGAATCAAGCGTTTTATGGTTTTCAATACAATAGTATACTAATTGGCCAACAATACCATGGGCATCCCGGAACGGTAAACCGTGCTTAACCAGCCAATCAGCTGCATCAGTAGCGTTGCTAAAACCTCCTTTTGCTGCTTCATGCATTTCGTTTTGATTAATATGCATTGAAGCCATCATTTTAGTAATCGTTTTTATACATATTTTTGCAGTATCAAAAGCATCAAAAATAGGCTCTTTATCTTCTTGCATATCTTTGTTATAAGCCAGCGGGATTCCTTTCATGGTAGTTAATAAACTAATTAAATCGCCATAAGTTCTCCCTGTTTTACCACGCACTAATTCAGCGATGTCCGGATTCTTTTTTTGTGGCATGATGGAAGAGCCCGTTGAAAAAGCATCATCTAATGTTACAAAATGAAATTCTGCTGAACACCATAAAACTACTTCCTCGGCTAAACGACTCAGGTGCATCATTAAAATAGAAACAGATTCAAGAAAATCCAAACAAAAATCGCGGTCAGAAACAGCATCAATGCTATTCAAACACACTCCTTTAAATCCGAGTTCTTGAGCAACAAAGTAGCGATCTAAAGGATAAGTTGTCGTTGCCAGTGCTCCAGCACCTAATGGAAGTGAATCAGCCATATCTGATGTTTGCTTAAATCGAATCATGTCTCTTTTTACCATTTCTACATAAGCCAGGAGATGGTGGGCAAATGTGATAGGTTGTGCTCTTTGAAGATGAGTATACCCAGGCATAATTGTTGTTGTATTTTTATCAGCAATATCAAGCAGGGTATTACCAAAAAGTTTTATTAAATCAATCATTTCAGAACAAATGTCTTTTACATAAAGACGCATGTCTGTGGCAACCTGATCATTTCGGCTTCTTCCTGTATGAAGTTTTTTACCGGTATCACCAATACGTTCGGTTAGGATACTTTCAATATTCATATGAATATCTTCCATATCAATAGAAAAATGAATCTGATTATTTTCAATATCTTTTAATATCTCTTGAAGTGTTTTTACAATCGTTTTAGATTCATTTTCAGTAATGATATTTTGCCGTCCAAGCATTTTTGCGTGAGCGATACTGCCTTGAATATCCTGTTTGTATAATCTGGCATCAAATGAAATTGAAGAGTTAAAATCATCAGTTAGAGTATCAGTACCCTTTTGAAAACGTCCGCCCCATAACTTCTTAGTCATTTTTCTTATCCTTTTCTTTTTGGCTTAAGCGCATTAACGCGCGTACTTTTAAAGGGAGACCATAAAGATGAATAAAACCCTCAGCGTCTTTATGATCGTAGAGATCTCCGGTAGTGAAACTGGCTATTTCTGCGTTATAAAGTGAATAGGGGGAAGAAACTGAAGTCAATATTGTATTACCTTTATATAATTTTAATTTAACAATACCAGTGACTGTTTTTTGCGTTTCATCAAAAAAGGCAGAGAGTGCTTCTCGTAGAGGTGTAAACCATTGTCCACCATAGACTATTTCTGCAAATTTTACAGCTGCTTGTTCTTTAAAAGCAAATGTTTCACGGTCCAGACACATATGTTCTAATTCTTCGTGAGCTCGATATAAGACAGTTCCTCCGGGGGTTTCATAAATTCCTCTGGACTTCATACCGACAACTCGATTTTCAATGAGATCAACGATACCAATACCATGTTTTCCACCAATTTGGTTACACGTTTCTAATATTTCACGTGGACTCATTGCTTGACCATTGATCTTTATGGGTTCACCTTTTAAAAACTCGATTTCAATTTCATCGGGTTGATTTGGGGCATTCTCCAATGTGTTAGTCATTCGAAGAATATGTTGATAATTAGGTTCAATCGACGGATTTTCTAATTCAAGGCCTTCATGACTCATATGAAGAAGATTTGTATCTCTGCTATAACTTTGATCATGACTAACGCTTACTTTAATATCATGTTCAATGCAAAAATCCATACAATCATCCCGTGATTGTAAATCCCACTCGCGCCAAGGTGCTATAATTTTAAGTTGTGGATCTAATGCACCAATTCCAAGTTCAAAACGAACCTGATCATTTCCTTTACCTGTTGCCCCATGACATATAGCTTCTGCACCTTCTTGGTGTGCATAATCAACAAGAACTTTTGCGATTAGTGGGCGAGCAAGAGATGTCCCCAATAAATATTTTTTTTCATAAATTGCATCGGCTTTAAGTGCTGGCCAACAGTATTCTTCTACAAATTCATCTGTGACATCAACAATGTAACATTTGCTGGCACCACATTTTTTGGCTTTTTCTTCAAGACCATCTGTTTCTTTTCCTTGTCCTACATCAACACAAACGCAGATAACTTCATAATCATAAGTTTCCTTTAGCCAAGGGATAATCGTTGTTGTGTCTAGACCGCCGGAATAGGCTAAAATAACTTTCTTTTTTTCCATTATATTTCCTCCTGCTTATTACTGACTTTTATAATATGTGAATGATTATACAATATACTTTGGGACAAATCAAGATGAAAATGAAATAATATGCGTATATTAATTATAAATATTCAATAATTTCCTTGATTATTCATTATTAAAAGAGTATAATGCAAATTATCGTATAAAAATTAATAAATGGAGTGAATAAAATGATTAATGTGGCCATAATTGGTGCGACTGGTTATGCTGGTCAAGAGTTAGTGAGGTTATTATATAGGCATCCCGATGTCAATCTTATTTCAGTGGGATCAAGATCTTATTCTGGACAGCCATTACAGGATGTATATCCATTATATAATAAAATTAGTAACATTCTCTGTGAAAAAGATGATATTCAGGATTTATCAAAACGAGCAGATGTTATTTTTTTAGCTTTACCTCATGGTATTGCTTCAAAGAAGGTTACTTCAAGAATTTTGGAAGATACTAAAATTATAGATTTAGGAGCTGATTTTAGATTAAAAGATTTGAGTATTTATAAAGAATGGTATCAAGTGGACCACTGGGGAAAGGATATTTTAAAGGAAGCTGTTTATGGTTTGTGTGAACTTCATCGGGAAAAGATAAAAGATGCTAGACTTTTAGCTAATCCGGGCTGCTACACAACTTGTAGTATCCTTACATTGGCTCCATTAATTGTAAATCATGTTATTGATCTTAGTTCAATTATTATTGATGCAAAATCCGGGGTCACCGGTGCCGGGAGAAATGGACAACTACCTTTTATGTATTGTGAATGTAATGAATCGGTTAAAGCATATAAAGTGGCGTGTCATCGTCATACTCCTGAAATAGAACAAGAATTAGCTGCATTATGTGATCAAGATATCCGTTTATTATTTACACCAAATTTGGTACCGATGAATAGAGGGATTTTGTCAGTATGTTATGCTGATTTATTGAAAGATATAGATGAAGGCACTTTACGTCAAATGTATCGGGAATACTATAAAAATGAGTATTTTATTCGTTTAACAGAAGATAAATTACCGGAAACAAGATGGGTTAAGGGATCTAATTTTTGTGACATTGGTTTAAAAATTGACCCCAGGACTAAAAAAGTTATTGCTATCGGGGCTATTGATAATTTAATTAAAGGAGCGGCAGGACAAGCAATACAAAATATGAATTTGATGTTTGGTTTGGATGAAAAAACAGGCATTGATTTAGTGACTGATTTCCCAGTATAAAAAACAAATGGAGAATATAATGGAAAAAATAAAAGGAGGCATTACTGCAGCTTCAGGCTTTAAAGCTGGAGGAATTTCTGCCGGCTTAAAAAAAGAAAGCATGCTTGATTTGGCACTAATTCAATCCGATGTTCCTGCGACAGCGGCAATTGTAACGACAACCAATGCTGTTAAAGCAGCTCCAGTAACATGGGATACAAATATAGTAAAGAAAAATCATACACTTCGTGCGATCATTGCAAATAGTGGGAATGCAAATGCATGTACAGGAGAACAAGGTTTAAAAAATGTCGAGCAGGAAGCCCGGTCGGTCGCCATGGAACTTGATTGCAAAATAGAGGAAGTAGCGGTGGCATCAACTGGAGTGATAGGGGTTGATTTGCCAATTAACAAAATAACAACAGTTATTCCATTTTTAGCTCAATCCATTTCAAGTGATTCAAAAGGATCTGATTGTGCATCAAGAGCGATATTAACAACGGATTTAGTCCCCAAAGTTTTTTCCGTTTCAACAACAATTAATGGAAAAAAGATTCATATCGGAGGGATAGCTAAAGGATCGGGAATGATATGCCCTAATATGGCAACAATGCTTTCATTTATTACTACAGACGCATCAATTAGTTATGATTGCCTTCAAACTATTTTAACGAATACGGTTCAAAACACCTATAATATGATGTCTGTGGATGGTGATATGAGTACAAATGATACTGTATTGGTCTTGGCAAATGGTGTGGCGGGTAATTCAGAGATCATCAGTCCTTCTTCACAAGAATATCAGATTTTTGAAGAAGCCTTTTATCACGTCAATGAGGTGCTTGCAAAATCGATTGTTAAAGACGGGGAAGGTGCAACAAAATTTATACAAGTTTCTGTTTATGAAGCTGATTCAGAAAAAAATGCAAAAACGTTAGCAAAATCTGTTGTTAAATCAAATCTTGTAAAAACGGCTTTTTTTGGAGAAGATGCCAACTGGGGAAGAGTTCTTTCATCAATTGGAGCGAGTGGAGTTCCATTTAAACCAGAAAATGTTTCATTATCTTTTAAGAATAATGCAGGAAACGTATCTTTGTTAAAAAAGGGAAGGCCCGTCAAGTTTGAAGAGGAAGATGCTAATGCCATATTAAAAGAAAAAAATATTGAAATTGAAATTTTTATGGGAATGGGGCACGCAAAGGCGAAAAGTTGGGGATGTGATTTGAGTTATGAATACGTAAAAATTAATGGGGAATACAGAACATGATAATGGTGAAAACAAATAGAAATGGGGATAAATGAATGGCAATAGAAAATATGGGAATGTATATAGAAAAAGCCAATACCTTAATTGAAGCCTTACCCTATATTCGTCAATTTCGGAAAAAAATAATCGTTATAAAATATGGAGGAAGTTTTATGTACGATCAAAACATAAAGAAATCCGTAGTTGATGATGTTGCTTTGATGAAACTTGTGGGATTACGACCTATATTGATTCATGGAGGAGGAAAAGATATTTCATCTCTCCTGAATCAGTTGAATATTGAAACTAAATTTGTCAATGGACTTCGTGTCACAACTGATGAGGTTGTTAAAGTGGCTGAAATGGTGCTTTCCGGGAAAATTAATAAGGAAATTGTTCAATTGCTTCAAGAAAGAGATATTAATTCTGTTGGTATATCGGGCAAAGATGGTGGATTATTAAGAGTTAAAAAGAAGATGAGCGAAGATCAAGATATCGGCTATGTAGGTGAAATTACCCGGGTTAAAAATGATTTGATCACGGACTTGTTGAAAAATGATTATGTTCCTATTATTTCTCCTATTGGTTGCGATAAATATGGTCAGACTTACAATATTAATGCGGATCATGTTGCTTATGCAGTAGCTAAAAATCTTCATGCTGAGAAACTGGTGTATTTAACAGATACTGATGGTGTTTATGCTGATCATGATGATCCGGATTCAATTATAAGACGTTTGGGGATTAATGAAGTGCCACATCTTATTGAAACTGGTGTTATTTCTGGTGGAATGATTCCAAAGGTTGAAAATGCAGTTGATGCTATTGAATCAGGAGTGCGTTCCGTTCACATTTTAGATGGTAGAATTGAACATTCATTATTGCTTGAGTTGTTTACATCTGCTGGTTGTGGAACAATGATTCGTAGAGAATTGCCTCAATATTCAAAGGAGTAAAAAAGTGAAAGAAAAAACAAAAGATATTATAGCAAGGGGAAACACGGTTATTATGCCAACATATGCCCGTTTTCCGATTGTATTTGATCACGGGAATGGTTGCGTCTTAACAGACACCGAAGGGAAAAATTACTTGGATTTTGTTGGAGGTATTGCAGTTAATTGTCTGGGTTACAATGATCCGGGTTTGAATAAAACAATTTCTGATCAATGCAAAAAAATGATGCATGTATCAAATTTATATTGGAACGAACCTATGATTGATACTGCTGAATTATTAACAAAACTTAGTGGTTTGGATAAGGTTTTTATGTGTAACAGCGGTGCAGAGGCAAATGAAGCCGCAATGAAATTAGCAAGAATTTATGCAAAATTAAATAAATCGAAGGAAGCAGTTGAAATAATTGCGATGGATCATTCCTTTCATGGCAGAACCTATGCCGCAATTACGGCAACTGGACAACCAAAATATCAAAAAAATCTTGATCCGTTAATGCCGGCAATTAAACATGTCCCATTTAATAATTATGAGGCATTGCAAAAAGCGGTTTCTCCCAGAACATGTGCAATTCTTTTAGAACCGATTCAAGGAGAAGGAGGCATCTATCCTGCTGATGAAGAATACATGCATAAAATCCGAACATTATGTGATCTTGAAAATATTGTATTAATATTTGATGAGGTACAATGTGGTATCGGACGAAGTGGACATTTTTTTGCTTATCAACATTATAATCTGAAACCGGATATAGTTGCCTTTGCAAAAGGGGTTGCTGGAGGTGTACCAATGGGTGGAATTATTGCGAATAATAAAGTTTCCTCTGCTTTTACACCTGGAACTCATGCGTCAACATTTGGG
>JAQWCN010000020.1 GCA_028705955.1 Eubacteriaceae bacterium | reverse complement strand
ATTTTCTGGGGACAGCCATCCGTGCAGTACCGGCAGGCCGTACAGGGAATCGCCGTACTGTCCTTAATGACTTGCTGCACCGCTTGGATCACTTTCTCTTCTTTTTCAGAAAGGGGTTTAAAATTCTCCATTGTGTTGATATTATCCGTCATCTGGGCCATGGTGGACATGCCACTCAAAACCAGGTAGACCCCCGGCTGGGACGCGGCGAACCGCAGCGCCCACGATGCCGGGGATGCATTTGGGGCCGAGGCATGAAACAACGACGCAATCTTTTCCCCCGGTGCGGCCAATCCGCCGCCCTTGACCGGTTCCATCACAATCACCGGAACTCCATGTTGTTTTGCAACGTTCAGACAATCCCGGCTTCGGATGGTCGTCCGGTCCATGTCCGCATAGTTGACCTGAAGCTGGACAAAATCGACCTGGGGATGTCGGGTCAGGATCCGGTCCAGCACTTCCGGTTGATCATGAAAACTAAAACCTACCGCTCTGGCTTGACCGGTCTTTTTTAAATGAAGCAGAAAATCATAACCGCCGGTTTCTTCCATAATTTTATCGTTCTGAACCCCCAGGCTGTGCAGCAGATAAAAATCGAAATAACTGACCTGGCACCGTTTCTTTTGAATTTCAAAAATCCGGGGATAATCTGCCCGGGTTTTGATTTCCCAGGGCGGCATTTTGTCAGCCAGTAAGAAAGAATTCCGGGGATGCCGGGCGACAAGGACCTTTCCAACCGCTGTTTCTGAACACTGTAAATGATACGGAAAAGCCGTATCAAAATAAGTAAACCCTTTTTCCAACGCCGTATCCACCATTTGTTTAACCGTATCAAGGTCAATGGACTTCGGATCACTTTCATCCAAAAGCGGCAGCCGCATCATGCCAAAACCCAACTTCTTCATTTCCGGTAGTCCTGTCATTTGTGTCTCCCTTTCTACAAAATCACTTGAAACTGAATATGATTGTCATCAATCATTTCTGCTGAAATTTTACCCTTGTGCGCATCGACCACCGCCGACGCAATGGATAATCCTATACCGTACCCTCCTGTCTTTCTGGCCCGGGAACTGTCTGTCCGGTAGAACCGGTCAAAGATCCGTTTTAAATCCTTCTCCGACATTTCCTGACAGGGATTCGTCACCGTCAGTGCCAAATGCTTTCCGTCCTGTCCAAACGTTACCGTAACCTCACCGGATTCGGGCGTATACTTAATGGCATTATCAATCAAAATGGCTGTCAGCTGTTCGATATTTTCCTGATTACCGTTGTACACCAGACCCGGCTCGATCTGACGGGTCAAGGTTTTCTTGTGACTGTCAGCCAATGCCTCAAAATTATTGACACTGCTTTCCACCGCTCCACTAATATCAAACGACGCAAAAGGCGCTTGCTCAATCATTTCTTCGGATTTGGACAGGGTTAAAAGATCTTTAATAAGCTGATCCATCCGGCGGATTTGATGATGAATGCTGCGAATCCATTTATTGTTTTCGCCCAGTTCCATTTCCAGGACCGAAGAATCCGCCGAAATAATGGAAAGCGGCGTTTTGAGTTCATGGCTAGCATCCGTAATAAACTGTTTCTGACGCTCCATGTTTTCGACATAGGGCGCAATGGCCTTGGGGGATAACAGCCAGCTGACCAAAAACATCACAACCAGCGCCATGCCTCCGATGAGAAACGCACTGGCTAAAAAAGCACGAAGCGTTTGATTGTCCTCGAAACAATTTAAAAAAATCACCTGGGTCGTTCCATCCTTTTTTTCGATGACATATTTATAATCATCAATATAGGCGGAATCATTTCCTGAAGCAACAGCCTGATCCGCGTAGTGCTCAGCTGTCTGTTCACTGATTCCCAAAATATTGGACAAATTGATATTCATATTACCATTCGCATCATACGTCACCTCAAAAAAACGGGTTGATGATGCCGCATTGCGGTCAACGCCGTATTTCGACGCTTCTTTGGCAAATTTTTCAAAGCCCTCGTCGTCCCCGCCCTTTGGCAGTGCAACTTCATTTTGGGAGATCAATTTGAGAATCTGATCGTCATCGCTGCGGACATTGACAAGCAGGACGGCATAAATGGCCCCAATAATTGCCAAAATAACGATCACAACGGAGATCATCGCAACCATTACAAATTTTTTTCTCAAACTTTTGACCATTTATGATACCTCCAGTCGACAAAAACCTCCATCTTCCATTAAAGTCATCGTGGCATCCAGTGCCGCCAGCTTGTTTTTTAAGTAGGCCAGATAAACATGAACACAATCTTCCGTCTGCTGTTCCTCTTCCCGCCAGATTTTTTCTAAAATCCCTTTTTTTTCGATATTCTTATTGGGATTTTCAAATAAAAAAGCAATCAGGTTAAATTCATACTGGCTGAGGCGAACCCCGGACTGATCATTTTTCATCTCCATCGTGCTGCGAACCAGGGTGATGTTTCCACGCTGAAGATGACCCTCCGCCATCATTTCCTTGCGGCGGGTCATCGCGGCAATTCTGGCAATGAGTTCTTTCATGGCAAAGGGTTTAGTCAGATAATCGTCTGCCCCGGCATTCAACCCTGCGACCCGGTCTTCGACCTGGGCTTTCGCGGTCAGCAGCAGCGCCGGTGTGGTATCCCCTTCTTCCCGAAGGGTGCTCAGCACTTCGACCCCGTCCATTTTGGGCATCATAATATCAAAAATAAATGCATCGTAATACCCTTTCTGAGCCAGGTGAAGGGCTTGCTCCCCATCATTCGCCACATCGGTATCATAGCCGCTGTGTTCCAGAATCACCTGAACGGCCTGGGTCAATTCCTTTTCGTCATCTGCCAGTAAAAGTTTCATTCACTGTCCTCCTCTATTAAATCCCGAATCGTCTGCATGGATAAATCCGTCGATGCCATCTCCTCAGCGCAGCGTTTTAATTCCGAAACTAGCATCGCTTCATGGGGAATCTTTCTTTTGTAACGCAGTTGATGTTCCAGACTCGCCCAACAATCCTGGGCAATCGTCCGCAATTGAATTTCCACCGCCATCTTTTCCCCGGTTCCAACCGGAACCGCCACAATGAAATGATAGCTTCTGTAGCCGTTGGGTTTGGGGTGGGTGATATAATCCTTATCCTTGATCACTTCAAAACGGTTATCCGCTTTAAGCGCATCGACAATGGCAAACACATCTTTCACAAAGGAACACACCACCCGAATTCCAATATAATCCGTCATACAGCGCAGCGCGGTTTCCGCATTGGGTTCCAAGTGCTGCCGGACACATTTTTCCATCATACTTTCCCGGGATTTAATCCGGGATTTCACATGCTCGGCCATTTCATGTCCCGTTTGTTTTCGATAGATCCCTTCAAATTTCTCGAGTTTATCAAGCACGGTCTGCTGAGCCTCGAGGATCTGATGCATTTTGTCGCCATAAAAAGCCTGGTCTTCTGTTGTGATCTCTGTAATCTGTGCCTTCATCTTTTCATTCCTTTATCATAGTATTGAATATGCCATTATTTTAACCAAAGGCCCTTTAATTAATATAAAACTTTTTATTCCTGTCCCGTTATTTTTCTCTTTTCCGTTTCATAAAATCCCGGGCTGTTTTAAGCCCCTTAACCGGCTGCGCACTGCATACGGCATCTTTAATGGCATCAGCCATCACCCGGGCTGCAAGGGTCCCCGCCACATTAATATCCACATCCACCTGCCCGGAAGCCAGGGCATAAACCGAATCCCCATCGGCCATGGTATGAACCGGCCGGATCGTCCGGGCCAGACCATTTTGTGCCATCGCTGCAATTTTCGTCAATGCGGTTTTTGAAAACCGGGCATTGGTCAGCACTGCGCCAATGGTGGTATTGCCGGTAAACAAGTTCTGAACCGGGGCGATGCTTTGATACATCGCCTCTTCGGTATTTTGAAAGGCAGTCCGGCCAGGATTAAGCATTCCGGCCAACTCTTTTCCCGTATCAGGGTCAAAAATATCCCCCAGGGCATTCACCGCAACCACGGCTCCCATTTTAAATTTTCCAATCGCTACCGCCTTCACCCCCAGCCCGGACTTCATCATTGTTGCCGTTCCGCCAAATTTTCCGACAGTTGCCCCCATCCCGGCTCCCACATTGCCATGCCGGCATTCATTTTTTTGTGCATCGTCACAAGCCGCTGCAGCCATCGCCCGGTCCGGCCACAGAACCTTTCCCACTTGAAGATCAAACAAACATGAGCTGCATACCAACGGTACTTTCGCCACTCCTGTATCAAAACCAATGCCCTGTTTCAGAAGGTACGCCATCACCCCGCCGGCCGCATCCAGGCCAAAGGCCGATCCACCGCTGAGTAAAAGCGCATGAATGTAATCTGCCCCGGCAACCGGTTTTAAAAGTTCTGTCTCCCGGGACGCCGGCCCCCCTCCCCGGACATCGATTCCCGCAGCAGCCCCGTCCCCGCATAAAATGACCGTGCAGCCTGTCATCCCTTCCGCATCCTGGGCATGACCAATCCTAAAACCTTCTATTGTGTTGATTTGAATTGTCTTCACAATCTTTCCCCCTCAAATTCTTTTTGTTTTATATTAGCACACCTTCTTTAAATTTTAAGATTTTTTTCCAGCGCTTGACAAAAGCGTCTGTCACCGCTAAAATAATTTAGAAAACTAAATATTTTATTTAACTAAAATTATGAAAGGATCATTTATGCAAAGTAATTCCTTTAGTTATGAATTATTTCATCAACTCGATCTTCTGAGGAAACAGGTGCTGAATCAATTTAAAAAAAATTGGCATCAGGGATTTAACCTGCGTCCCAGTGAATTTTCAATTCTCATGCAGATTGCCCACGGCCCGTGTGGCCAGGACGGGGCACATCCCGGAATGATGGACTCCCCTCCGGTGCATTCCCAGGGCATTCCCATTGCCCGGCTCTGTCAACTCAATCATTGTTCAAAATCCAATGTCTCGCAATTGCTTAAAGTATTGGAGGATAAAGATTATATCGAGCGTCAGCCTGACTCCAGGGATCACCGGGTCATTTTGGTGAAGCTTTCCGCCAACGGGCACCGGCTTTTAAAAAATTATAAAGCCCCCGGGATTCTGCCCCTCAATACTGCCGCCGAAAAAATGGGACCGGACCACGCCGAAACGCTGCTCAGCCTCCTGAACGAACTGAATCAGTCCTACGCCTCGGTCACCCGGGAAAAGCCAACAGAAAAGGAGTAAGGTAATGACAAAACTTGCAAAATATTTAAAACCATATCTTGTCGCGTTGATTCTGTCATTGTGTTTGTTGTTCGTCCAGGCGATGACGGATCTCAACCTTCCTAACATGATGTCCAACATCATCAACGTGGGAATCCAGCAAAGCGGGATTGAGCATGCGGCCCCTGATGCCATCAGTGATCAGGGCTACGCGTTTATGCTGTCTTTTATGACCAGTGAAGAACAGGCCCAGGTGGGGAATTATTACACCCGGATTACCGCCGATGCGGTGGACCGTAACAAATATCCCGACGCTGGTGACAAAGCCCTTTATGAATTAAAGGATACGTCAACCCAGGCTTATTCCACATTGGATCCCATCTTTTCAAGAGCCGGCTGGACCTTTATCGAATTTATTCAAAATCAGGATAATCTGACCAAGCTGAAGGACGCTGCCAAAGCCGAAGCCCAGGCAAAAATAACAGCCACTATCCGGGAAAAAGCCCAGGCCATGGGCATCGACACCAGCTCAATGGACGACGCCACCCTGATGGCCATGATCTCCGACCCGCAAACCACAGCCGCTTTGGGCATCGATTCTTCAGCGATGACGTCTCAAACTTCCGGAAGCAGCAGTGAAAGTAACCTGCTCTCCGGAAACACCACGGACATGAGCGGCAATCTGGACACCATCGATATCACCAAGGTTTATCAACTGACACCTTATATCAATCTGCTCAGCCAGGACGATCTTGCTGCATCCCGCGCCCAGGCCGACGCTGTCCCGGCATCCATGCGGGAACAAACCGGATCCGTTTTCACAAAAATGTTTTACAAAGAGTTGGGCGTCAACATCACTGCAATTCAACAGCGATACATCATTAAAATCTGTCTGGAAATGCTGGGTTTGACCCTTCTTGGGGCTTTGGCCGCCATTGGTGTCGGCTTTAACGCTTCACGCATTGCAGCTGGTGCCGCCAGGCACATCCGCCGGGACATCTTTACAAAGGTTGAATCTTTTTCAGCCCCGGAATTCAACCGTTTCGGCGCCGCTTCGTTAATCACCAGAAGCACCAACGATATCATTCAGATTCAAACCCTGATCGTCATGGGGGTCCGGCTGGTCTGTTACGCACCTATTATTGGTGTCGGCGGCATTATCATGGCCCTCCGGCAAAATGTTTCCATGGGCTGGATCATCGGTCTGGCCGTTGGCATCCTCGTTTGTGTCATCGCGGTTATCTTTATCGCGGTCATGCCCAAATTTAAACTCATTCAGAAACTGGTTGACCGGCTCAATCTGGTCATGCGGGAAAACCTCAACGGGATGTCCGTTGTCCGGGCTTTCAGCAATCAGCAGTATGAAGAAAAACGCTTTGATACCGAAAACATCAACGTGACCAAAACCAACCTTTTTGTCAACCGGACCATGGTCTTTTTAATGCCGATGATGATGCTTATTATGAATGGCATTTCCCTGCTCATCGTTTGGATTGGCGCGCACCAGATTGCTGATTCCGCCATGCAAGTCGGGGATATGATGGCCTTTATGCAATACGCCATGCAGATTATTATGGCCTTTTTAATGATCTCGATGATGTTTATCATGATCCCAAGGGCATCGGTTTCTGCCGACCGGATTGCCCAGGTTCTGGACACTGAACCCGCCGTTAAAGACCCCGCCGGGCCCACGCATTTCCCTGCGGAGAATCCGGGGGTATTGTCCTTTGATCACGTTTGTTTCCGTTACAGCGGAGCGGATGAAGATGTGCTTCACGATATTAGTTTTACCGCCCTTCCGGGACAGACGACCGCTTTTATCGGCTCGACAGGATCGGGTAAATCGACCCTTCTTAATTTGATTCCCCGTTTTTCAGATGTGACCGAAGGCCGTATTACATTGGATCACACCGACATCCGGGAGGTTACCCTCCATGAGCTGCGAAACCATATCGGTCTGGTTCCTCAAAAAGGCGTTTTGTTCTCCGGGACCGTCGCCACCAATCTGCGCTTTGGAAAAAAAGACGCGACCGATGCTCAAATAGGCTTGGCTGCCGACATCGCCCAGGCTTCATCCTTTATTAATGAAACGCCTGAAGGCTTCGACCGGAACATCGCCCAGGGCGGTGGCAATGTTTCCGGCGGTCAAAAACAGCGGCTGGCCATCGCCCGGGCTTTAGCCAGAAAACCGGAGGTCTACCTTTTTGACGACAGCTTTTCCGCCCTCGATTTTAAAACCGACGCCGAATTGCGCAAAGCCCTTAAACCTTATACCCAAAACGCCACCGTCCTTATTGTGGCTCAGCGCATTAACACCATTATGGACGCCGATCAAATCATCGTACTCGATGAAGGCCGCATTGTCGGCCAGGGCTCCCACGACACATTAATGCGCACCTGCGCAACCTACCGGGACATCGCGAGTTCGCAATTTGGCGGCGCTGAAGCAAAGACGCCCGCTTCTGCCATTTCCCAGGAAAGGAGGCAATAACATGGCCAAACATCTTTCAGAAAACAAGACACCCAGACAACCCAAACGCCGTGGCCCGATGGGGCATGGCCCCATACCGGCCAGCGGCGAAAAAGCCAAAGACTTCAAGGGAACCTTTCATAAATTACTGGCTTATCTTGGCAATTACAAAATAGCAATTATTTTTGTTTTCGCATTTGCCATTGCCTCAACCGTCTTTACCATCGTTGGCCCCAAGATTTTGGGAAAAGCCACCACAGCCATCTACACCGGCCTGATGAACACCATCTCCAATACTGGAACCGGCATTGATTTTGGCTATATCGGACACATCGTTTTTATTCTGATTATCCTGTATTTAATTTCCGCCGGATTATCCTACATTCAGGGCTTTATCATGACCAACATCGCCATGAAAGTTACTTACCGTCTGCGCAACGACGTTTTTAAAAAAATCAACAAACTGCC
This sequence comes from Eubacteriaceae bacterium, assembly GCA_028705955.1. Lineage (GTDB taxonomy): Bacteria > Bacillota > Clostridia > Eubacteriales > Eubacteriaceae > JAQWCN01. The sequence goes on along the minus strand of JAQWCN010000020.1, from coordinate 11,149 downwards.
GTTCTCTTATTTTGATAAAACCACCTACGGCGAAGTTTTATCCTTTATGACCAACGATATTGAAACCATCAACCAAACGCTGAACCAGAGTCTAACGCAGATCATCACTTCTGTGACCACACTGATCGGCATTTTGGTCATGATGTTTTCCATCAGCTGGCAAATGAGTCTTGTCGCACTGTGCATTATTCCAGTATCCATGATTTTTGTTCTGAACATTATCAAGCATTCCCAGAAACAATTCAGCGGACAACAGGAATACCTCGGCCATATCAACGGCCATATCGAAGAAGTCTACGGTGGGCACACCGTCATTCAAGCCTTTAATAAGGAAGATGATGTGACCGAAACCTTTGACGGCTACAATGACGCACTCTATTCAACCGCCTGGAAATCCCAGTTTATTTCCGGTCTGATGATGCCCGCCATGTCCTTTACCGGAAATATCGGCTACGTCGCCGTCTGTATTCTCGGCGGCTACCTTGCGGTAAACGGCCGGCTGGACGTCGGCGATATTCAGGCTTTTATCCAATACGTCCGTCAGTTTAACCAGCCGATTATTCAGATCGCCAATATCAGCAATATCCTTCAGATGACCATGGCCGCGGCTGAACGGGTCTTTACCTTTCTGGAAGAACCCGAAGAATCGGCGGATGCCAAAACAGCTGCCGACACCCGTCAGCTTCGCAGCACCATCACCTTTGATCACGTCAGTTTTGGGTACTCGCCGGACAAAATCATTATCCATGATTTTAACGCCCAGGTTGCCGAAGGACAAAAAATTGCCATTGTCGGCCCCACCGGTGCCGGAAAGACCACCATGGTTAAACTCCTCATGCGCTTTTACGACGTCAAAAGCGGTGCCATCCGGATTGACGGTCACGACATCCGGGATTTCAAGCGCAACGACCTGCGCAGTCTCTTTGGGATGGTTCTCCAGGATACCTGGCTGACCAACGGCACCGTCGAAGACAACATCCGGTACGGCAAGCTCGATGCCTCCCATGAACAGGTAATCCGCGCAGCCAAAGCGGCCCAGGTGGACCACTTTGTCCGGACGCAGCCCCAGGGATACCAGATGGTCCTGAATGAAGAAGCCGACAACGTCTCCCAGGGACAAAAGCAACTGCTCACCATTGCCCGGGCAATTCTGGCCGATCCCAAAATATTAATCCTTGACGAAGCGACAAGTTCGGTGGATACCCGTACCGAAATTCAAATTCAAAAAGCCATGGACAATTTAATGGCCGGACGCACCAGCTTTATCATCGCCCACCGGCTTTCTACTATTCAAAACGCCGATCTGATTCTCGTGATGCGGGATGGCGATATCGTAGAACAGGGCACCCACCACGATCTTCTGGCTCAAAACGGTTTTTACGCCGAACTCTACAACAGCCAGTGGAACCAGGAAGCTGAAGCCGCAGATTAAAACCGTTCTTTAATGATAAAACAGGATTCACTCTTCAGCCAATGAAATGACGTTAACGCTGTCCGCCGAGCCTCTTCTGACCCGGCAGACAGCGTTTGTCTTATTCCCTTGATCATCAGAAAACGTTTCATAATAAAAACAATCTATTTTAATCGTCCAACCTTTTCGTTTCCTTTAAATTTTTAATTATTTTCTTAATTTTCCTTGCTAATCCGGTCATATGATGCTAGAATGAAACACGAAATAAATTATAAGCTTATTTAAAGGTTTTGAAATCAAGAAAGAAAAGTGAGGATACTATGATCGTTAATTCCATTTACGTGATTTTGTTTGTCCTGGGCGTTCCGTTTTTCGCCTATGGCATTTATTATCTGGTCATCGGTCTTTTTGGCTACAGAAGATACAATAAATTTGAAAGACATGAACCGGAAAACCGGTTCGGCGCTGTGATTGCCGCCCGAAACGAGGGCCTTGTCATCGGGAATCTGATTGAATCCCTGAAAGCGCAGCATTACCCGGCTGACAAGCTGGACATTTTTGTTTTACCCAACAACTGCACCGATAACACCGAAGCGGTTGCCCTTAAACATGGTGCCAAAGTTTTTCACTGCAGCTCCAAGGTTCACTCCAAAGGGGGTGCCCTGGAAGAATTCTTCGATGACACCTTTGCAACCAACGACAATTACGATGCGTTCTGTATTTTTGACGCAGATAATCTGGTCGATCCGGATTTCTTTATCCATATGAACGATGCGCTTTGTTCCGGCGAAACCATCGCCCAGGGGTATCGGGAAAGCAAGAATCCCTGTGATTCCTGGATTTCCGGATGTCAGTCCATCTTTTACTGGACCCTCAACCGTTTTATGAATCTCCCCCGTTTTGCTCTTGGCATGTCAGCCATCTTAAACGGAACCGGGTTTATGGTCTCCCGGGAAGTCTTAAAAGACGGTGGATTCAGAACTTTCAGTTTAACGGAAGATATTGAATTTACAACCCAGAACATTATGAAAGGCCGCCGTGTTGCATGGGTTCCGGAAGCAACAACTTACGACGAACATCCCCTGGCTTTTGAAACTTCCTGGAAACAACGTAAACGCTGGTCCACAGGAACAGTTGAATGTTTTGCTCATTACGCACCCATGTTGTGGAAAAACTATAAAGAAACAAAAGACTGGAAGGCTATCGATATGATTTTATACCTGGCTGCTCCATTGATCCAGGTTCTGACATCCCTTTATTCCGTTTCAACGTTTGTCATTTTATCCTTGCTCTTTGTCAATACCCAGGTCTGGTCAGATGCTTTAACCTTTGCCTGTGTCTTTAGTATCGGCGGTACGCTCCTGAGCTTTGGTTTTACCGCTATGGTTGTCAAGATGGAACACCACAAACTCAAACAGGTTCGGAGATCCTCTTACTTTACATTCTGGTTCTTCCTGTTATCCTGGGTTTTCATCAATGTGGTTTGCTTTGTCAAACCGATCAAAAGCTGGGAACCAATCGAACATACCAAAAGCGTCAACTTTGCCCAACTTGGCTTGGATGAATAAGAACAATACCTTACAACAATCTCAAAAAAACCGGCTTCTGCCGGTTTTTTTATTGTCTTAGTGCGTAAATGAAATGGGCAACGCACCATCGAGGCTTAAAACCGGTTTTTCTGTCAATCTACACGCCCATTTCCCCAGGACGGCCTGCTTCGCCTGCTGCTTACCCGTTTTTTCTTCTCCCTGGGGGGCCATTATTCATTCCCACCTCCCATTAAAAAAACACCTTGAAACAGGCCTGGGGTTAAAATCAAGGCTTAACCCCTTGTCTGTTTCAAGGTGTTTATTCTTTTTATCTTTTATCTTTGTTGTGTGATCGCATCGCCATTACATCCATCTTCTTACTCTTGCAACTATCCTTTACGCTTCCGGATGACTTTGCATATACGCTTTGATCAAAGCTAAATCTTCTTCATCAATAATAATTTCTGAATCACCACTGTCTAAAATCACTTCTTGAGGGGCAACAGCAACTTTCGCTTTTTCCTGGGAGATTAAACTGGCGGGAACATACAATTGATCTCTGGACTGGCTTTTTTTTGTCTGTTCCGGTTTCCGGGTCTGTTCCTGCTTCAATTTTGCTTCGATTTGATCCAAGTTATCGATTCTGGAATTAATCTGTTGAGACAGGCGAATCATATCATCCAGCACTTCTTCAATGATAGATTGTTTATCACAAATGTTTTTAAGTTTTTCCTGTAACGCTTCCCCGGTTTTAAGAATATCCCGATCGGAAGTGATCGGTTCAAGCTGACTTAACTCAGTGCGGAAAGCATCGACATCGTATCTAAACTGACCATCTGAAATACCATCATCCCCCATATCATCCACCAGGTTGCCAAGACGGCTCCCCAGCTGGGTAAAATCTTCTGTTTTCTGAGGGGCATTGTCTCTGACCGGCTGAGTGCGTTCTGTCTCTTGAGGCTTCTGGTCTGAATTGTCCGTGATCAGTTCTTCGTCAAAGAAAGTCGGCTGCGGTACCGGTTTAATCGGTTCGATATCCCCAAAAGTAACCCGCTGTTTGGGCTGTTCGTTATCCTTTGGCCATCCATCTGTCTGGGGCGTATCCTGTGCCGTTTCCGTTTCAAACATCGAAGGGTCGTTATCTTCTTCAAATAAATCCCCGGTATCGATAAAATCAGACGCTTCGGGTTCCGGCTGGACCGCATGATCCGCTGCTGTCGGTGCTTCTTCAGAAACCGGGCTATCTTCCGGCACATCTTCCGGGGAGGTGTCAAAGTCAAGACCGTCCAACCCTTCAAAAGCAATACCGTCATCTTCATCGTCCGATTCCGGTTCCTCCGGCTGGCCGCTCTGGCTCTCATCCTGGGCGTAAAGTGAATCGGTGTCCCGGGGCATCGCTTCCACGCTGTCTTCATAAGGAGCACTCGAATAGTTCATGCTTTCCAAAATGGCGTCCGCATCCTGACGGTCAGCCTCATCCAGTGATAAACCTTCGTCTTCGGCCGAGAAACGGTCTTCCGGCAACGCCAGTTCCTGAGACGCAACCGTATCCAGAATATCGTTGTCTTCATCATTCAAAGAAGAAAAAATATCATCCATCGCTTCGTCCCCATCGTGATACGCTTCTTTCTGGGAACCGTTCAGCCATTTTTTTCGTTCTTTAATGTCACCAATCGGGATACCAAACCGTTTTTGCCACACGATATGGCCAATGCATACCAGCACCAAATCCACTGCCATCGTCACCATTAAAAGCCGCGATGAAATCCCAAAAGACATCAGAATTTCAACCATCAGGATAATAAAATCAGCAATAATGATAAACACGCCGCCGAGCCAAAACCGCCGGGTAACACCGGTCAAATCACCGATCCCCATGATCAGTGCCTTAACCCCAATAAAAAAAATGGAAATGATCATCAGATCGCTGCTGACATCCATTTTCATAATTTTAAATGCTAAAATGACGCCATAGGTAGACAAAATGACGGCAATACAATCAAAAATAAACAATAATCCCAATCTGTCTTCTTTATTATCAGCCATATAATTCTCCTCTATTCTTCCACTTTTCTCTGTTTTTTTAACGAAATATCATTGTCTTCCGGCATCATTGTCCGGATGATTTCTGTCAAATGATCCATAGAATCAAATAATGCGGTCATCTCCTGGAGTTGGTTATACGTCTTTTCGATCAGTGTTTCCCGGTCGATCAGTGCCCTCTCCCTCTTTTTAAGCATGGCAAATACATCTTTTAATTCTTGATAAAGAACCTCAAGATCCTGTTCACGCTCTGCCAGGCGCTTTTTTTCCTCTGCAATATGCGTCCATTCTTCTTCCGTGGATTTTTCCGAAGACCTTTCCGTTATAAAAGGATTCGGTTCCCGGGACTGGCGGGCCATTGGCCGATTTGTTTGATCGTCCCGTTGCCCGCATTCTCTATCCGCCGGTTCGCTGTGATCCTTATTCTTTATTTGTATTGAAGATTTTTTACTCATTTTTCCGCTCCATAAATAGTAAGCAATGAAATCAGATATTTCTTATTATATCAGAACCATCATCAAATGTATAATAATATCTTTAGAAAAACAAGAACCAGCAACCATTCTCTTTTCACTTATGGTATAATATCATAAATTGTTTATTTTTCATTTAATTGAGAGGGATTCTTTGGACTATTCAAAAGAAAGATGGCTTGAAAAACAAAAAGCCAATAAAAACAAACCACAAAAGGGGGATTACCGTCAGGTATCCCCAAGAGCGAACGGCCATTCACCGGAGCGGCTTACATCAACCCCCCTGCAAAATACAGGTTCCAGACCAACGGGAAACAACAGCAACAAGCGCATTATGAAACGTTCAACCGATTCCCGTTCTGCGGAAAACGTAAGCGCATCTTCCCGGGTTACTTCCAATCCGAACCGCCCGGACCGGGTCCGTTCTTCAAATGCAGGGAATGCGTCATCCCGTCCCCGTTCAGCCCAAAACAAACAGGCACCGTCCCAGGGCAGCCGCCGGCAAAGTGATGTCAGCCGCAGGATTGCTTCCAACCGGAATAACCCGGCCGGTCAGCGACAAAACATCTCCCAAAACGCAACGCAGAGGCCCCGGCCTTCTTCAGGCTCCAATGGCTCCACCCCACCCCGAAAAAAGAAAAAAAAGATGAACCGGTCCGTTAAACGCGGACTCATCTTTCTTTTAATTATCGTGGCTGCCGTTTTGGGCTTTATCTATTGGCAGCTGACCCACAATTTAAACGGCAACTTGAGCAGTGAAGCCTCCACCTATAACATCAGTGACGAAGCTGCAACCGTCGCCAAGCAGCACCGGATCATCAACGTTCTGGTCTTTGGCGTGGACGGCCGGGAAGACGTCGAAGGCGAACGCTCAGACTCCACCATGATTGCCACCGCCGACCTCGAACACGGCAGCATCAAAGTATCATCCCTGATGCGGGATACCTATGTATCAATTCCCAGCGACTCTTCGACCAGCGACAGCACGGAGACAAACAGCGGCACTTCATCTTCCTACAGTTCTGACAGCAGTTATGGCAGCAGCTACAGCAGCTCCACCTCCAGTGCTGATTTTGATAAGCTCAACGCGGCTTATTCCCTGGGAGGACCTGAACTTGCCCTTAAAACAGTCAACCAAAATTTTGACACAGCAATCACCGACTATATTTCCATCGATTTTACCTGTATGGTTGAAATGGTCAATGCGGTTGGCGGTGTCAGTGTTGATATCACATCAGAAGATGAATTGTACTGGCTTAACCAATACCTGATGGACGTTAATGACAAAGTGAAAACCGCCTCCCCTGATGTGGCCGGAACCGGAACCCAGCTTCTGGATGGAAGCCAGGCCCTGGCGTATTGCCGGATTCGTTACGTGGGCAATGGCGATTTCGACCGGACCCAACGGCAGCGCACCGTTTTTGAACAAGTACTCAACAAAGCGATGGCCCTCAATCCGATCAAACAGTATCAATTGCTTCAGTCGGTCATGCCTTATATCAAAACGTCCTTAACCAGCAATGAAATCATGAAGTACGCCTTTAACGTTGCTCTGATGCACAATCACCAAATCCAGCAGCAGCAAATTCCTGTAGACGCCAATGTCGAAACCGGGGATTTGAACGGCGTATCTTACGTTTTCCCGACAACCTTAACGGATAACATCAGAGCTCTGTACAGTTTTATCTATCAAATTGACTACACCCCTTCCAGTACCGCCCAGGGCATCAGCCGACAGATTCAATCGGTCTGGTCTTACTAAAAGGTAAACTGCATGAACAAAATTAAAGCACTCCTTCAGTCAAAGCGGTTTGCCGAAATCTTTCGCTTTGGTGTCAATGGCGGCATCTCTTTTGTTGTGGATTACGCCGGGCTCTATCTATTGACAGAATTTGCCGGAATCGATTATCTGATTTCTTCCGGCATCAGCTTTACGCTGTCCGTCATCGTCAATTACATCATTTGCGTCAAATGGGTCTTTGAAGGCGCGCAAAACCAGAACGCGCGTTCCAAATTTATCTTTGTCGCCTCCAGTGTCATCGGCCTCGGGCTTACCGAATTTCTCATGTGGGCGCTGGTCAATAAAATGGGCATCTACTATATGATCGCCAAGATCATTTCCACAATTATCGTTATGATTTGGAATTACATCGCCAAAAGATGGGCGCTGGTCCAAAAATAAAACCTTAAAAAGAATGGCTTTTTAAATAAGTCATTCTTTTTTATTTATTGCAAAAACATTTTTGAAAATTTTTCAAAAAGGATTGACTTTGTGTCCCATTCCATTTATACTAGCTAATGGTTAGTAGAGCTAACCTATCAATGATCAAGAAAAACAGATTCATTGTCTTATCCAAAAGGTCAAAATAAAGGCCTTTCTTTTTCGGTCATGGGTTAGCCAAGCTAATTATTTATTTCATCAAGGAGGTTGTGAAAAAGTGATGCCATTAACATTTGCAGCAATTGGAGCAGAAAAAAACATCGTCCGTATCACAGGAAAACCGGAAGTCAAAAAACATTTGGAAAATCTGGGGTTTGTCGCAGGCGCCAATACGAAGATTCTCAATGCCATTGGCGGAAATATTATTGTGGATATCAAAGGATCCCGCATCGCGATCAGCGAGGAGATGGCCCGAAAAATTTTGATTTAACCGGAACAAACTGTTTTTTACAAGGAGATAAAATGATCACATTAAAACAAGCTCACATTGGAGATACGGTTCACATTGCAAAGCTTCATGGCAGCGGTGCCGTCAAACGCCGGTTGATGGATATGGGAATCACCAAAGGAACCCCGGTAAAAATCCGGAAAGTCGCACCTCTTGGCGACCCGGTGGAAATTACGGTTCGGGGATATGAATTATCCCTGCGCAGAGCCGACGCTGAAATGATTGAGATCAAAGCTTAGATCCCAATCCGTTTTATTTTTTATCCCGCGGTTAGCATTTCTAACTTTTAAGAAGGAGAATGTATGAATATAAAAATTGCTTTAGCCGGCAATCCCAACTGTGGCAAAACAACGTTGTTTAACGCCCTTACCGGATCCAATCAATTTGTCGGCAACTGGCCCGGTGTCACCGTTGAAAAAAAAGAAGGCAAACTCAAAAAATACGACGATGTCACCGTTACTGATTTACCGGGGATCTATTCCTTATCCCCCTACACACTGGAAGAAGTGGTCGCCCGAAATTATTTGATTGACGCCCACCCGGATGTCATCTTAAACATTATCGATGGCAGCAATCTGGAACGGAACCTTTACCTGACCAGCCAATTGGTTGAGCTGGGCATTCCGATGGTCATCGCCATCAACATGATGGATGTCGTCCGAAAAAACGGCGATAAAATCAATGTGTCTGAATTGTCCCGGAAACTGGGCTGTCCGATCGTCGAAATCTCCGCCATCAAAGGGGAAGGCGTTTTTGACGCCGCTAAAAAAGCGATCGCTGTTTCCAAAACCCCCTGGCACTGTCCCACCCATCCTTTTTGCGGCCCGGTGGAACACACTCTGGCCCACATCGAAGAAGGCGCCCTTCAGGATATTCCGGTCCGGCAGCAGCGCTGGTACGCTGTTAAAGTCTTTGAACGGGATGAGAAAATCGCCGACCGTCTGGCTCTGGACCCGGATATCGCCACCCATATCGAAAAAGATATCACAGCTGCAGAAACCGAACTGGATGATGATGCGGAAAGCATTATTACCAGTGAGCGCTATGAATCCATCACGGCCATCATCGACGGCTGCTATCACAGACACCATGCCGGTCAGCTCTCCGTTTCCGACAAAATTGACCGGGTTGTGACCAACCGGTGGGCTGCACTGCCGATTTTCGCCGCGATTATGTTTCTGGTCTACACCATTTCCATCTCCACCGTCGGTTCCGTTTTAACCGACTGGGCCAACGACGGCGTCTTTGGCGACGGCTGGCAACTCTTTGGGCTTTGGATTCCCGGCATCCCCGTACTGGTGGGCAACGCCTTAACCGCCCTGGGCTGCGCGGACTGGCTGTACAGTCTGATGATTGACGGCATTATCGCCGGGGTTGGCTCTGTCCTGGGTTTTGTTCCCCAACTGTTGATCCTGTTCCTGTTTCTGGCTTTTCTGGAAGCCTGCGGTTATATGTCCCGGATTGCCTTTGTGCTGGACAGGGTATTCCGCAAATTTGGCCTCTCAGGGAAATCCTTTATCCCCATGCTCATCGGTACAGGCTGTGGCGTTCCCGGAATTATGGCTTCCCGGACAATCGAAAACGAACGGGACCGCCGGATGACCATCATGACGACCACTTTTATCCCCTGCGGCGCCAAAATGCCGATCATCGCCATGATCGCGTCAGCTCTTTTCGGTGGGGCCTGGTGGGTTGCACCCAGTGCTTATTTTATCGGCATTGCCGCCATCATCATTTCCGGAATCATGCTTAAAAAGACCTCGCTTTTTGCCGGGGATCCCGCGCCCTTTGTCATGGAGCTTCCCGCCTATCATCTGCCGACATTATCCAATTTGTTCCGCAGTATGTGGGAACGGGGCAGTGCGTTCATTAAAAAGGCCGGTACCATCATTCTCCTCGCCTCCATTGTCATCTGGGTTGGATCGCATTTTGGAATGGTCGACGGCCACTTTGGTTTTGCCACTGAAATGGAACTGGAAAGCAGCGTTCTCGGCATGATTGGCGGTGCCATCTGCTTTGTCTTCTCTCCCCTGGGTTTTGGCAACATTAAAGCCGCCATCGCAACCATTATGGGTCTCGTCGCCAAGGAAGAAGTTGTCAGTGTGTTTGGCATTCTGGACTTTGAAGGCATGTCCCAACTTTCCGCCTACGCTTTTCTGGTCTTTAACCTTCTGTGCGCTCCGTGCTTTGCCGCCATCGGCGCCATCCGCCAGGAAATGAACAGCGCCAAATGGACCGGATTTGCCATTGCCTACCAATGCGGATTCGCCTATGCCATTTCCCTGATGATTTATCAGTTTGGCTCCGCCATAAACGGCGATCCTCATACTGTGGGTTTGATCTTCGCTGTCGCCATTCTCGCAGAAATGGTCTACCTGCTTGTCCGGCCTGAACCCTCAAAAATCGCCCGGGCTGCCCGGGCTTAACACTTAATCAAAAAAGGAGGAAACATTCATGATGCTTTGGCTTTCACAAAACGCGGGAACCCTTGGGGTCTTGCTTCTGCTCATTGCCCTTGTCTCCGGCGTTGTGATCCATATGATCCGCAAAAAGAAAAAAGGACAGTCCGGCTGTGGCTGCGGCTGCGGTACCTGCCCGATGAAGGATCATTGTCATAACCAGTAAATTCACGCAAAAGGACCCGGCTTATGCCGGGTCCTTTTGCGTGATAAGCTATCGGATGCTTTCAAAAAAATAAAACGGCGACCAGAGCCGCCGTTTTGCAAAGAGATGTTTCCTTCCTTTAAAGGGGGAGGAATGAATTAATGAGGTTAAATAATCATGATCTGTTTATCTATCATTTGATCAGGGTAAAAAAAGAACCCTCTTCATCGAACAAGAGGGTTTTTAAAACAAACATTGTGTTGTTTCTTAAACACTCTAAATCGGAGTATCTTAAGATAAAAATCACTGCGCCGGTCTTCTGGCTTAACGATCTCATCCGTTTCCCTTCCCATCTTAGCGACAGTGGTATTAAACCGGCCTTTCGTATTACAGCTGCGATTACAGCTTTGGCCTCACACC
>JAQWCN010000133.1 GCA_028705955.1 Eubacteriaceae bacterium | reverse complement strand
TAAAGCGATATCTAATCCAATATTACTCATCACGGTTACGACAACGGTATCTTTTTTTAATGTTCCATCTTTTTTCATTTTTCGGCCAATTAAATTTAAAATTGTATCCCCGTCAATTAAACGCCCCTTTTCATCGACAGCTAAACATCGGTCGGCATCTCCATCAAAAGCGAGCCCCAGATCTGCACCTTTCGCAATAATATTATCTGACAAATTCGAAATACATGTCGAACCGCAATGATCATTGATGTTCTTGCCATTCGGTTGATCTGCTATAACTTGAACGTCAGCACCTAAGTCTTTAAAAAAGTCAGGAGCAATCTTTGAAGAAGCACCATTTGCACAGTCTATAATTAATTTTATTCCATCTAAACTTGTATTGAATCCATGGCGGGTATGTTCTTGATAAATTATTTCTGGATGTTCTAGATGTGCGACATGCCCTTTTTTATCCGATTTTATTGAATCCCCTTTTTTTATGCAATCTTCTATTTGATCTTCTAAGTTGTCTGAGAGCTTAAAGCCTTGAGAATTAAAAAATTTAATTCCATTAAATTGATAGGGATTATGAGAAGCAGAAATGACGATACCTGCATCAGCCTGATAGGTCTTGACTAAAACAGCAATGGCTGGTGTTGGAATTACTCCGGCTAAAAGAACGTCTCCCCCTGCAGCGGTGATCCCATCTACCAACGCTGCCTCCAATGGTTTTCCTGATATGCGGGTATCCATTCCGATAATAATTTTGGGATTATGGTTTCCCTTTGACAAAACATAACTTCCGTAATGGCCCAATTGATAAGCCAATTCTGTTGTTAATTCCTTTTCATAAATGCCACGAACACCATCGGTTCCAAATAATCTACTCATGTTCTATTCCTCGTTATTTATATGATTTTTATTTCATTATATTATATGTTTTTGATATTGTCCAATTATACCTTTAGAATTTAAGAAGTATGGGCATATTTCTATGTTTATGTTAAAATAAAAGAATACAAATAATCAGGAGTAGCTAATGGATAGAGAAAAATCAAATTTTATTATTAACGCTATTGAAGAAGATAACCATAATCATGTATATAGTGATAATCGTGTTCACACACGTTTCCCACCAGAACCAAATGGTTATTTACATATTGGTCATGCTAAAGCATCTTTATTGAATTATCGTATTGCTAAACGCTATAATGGTGTCTTTAATCTTCGCTTTGACGATACCAACCCAGAAAAAGAAGACCTGGAATATGTTGATTCTATTCAAAAGGATTTAGAATGGCTTGGAATTAAATGGGATGAAAATATTTATTTTGCTTCATCTTATTTTAAAAAAATGATTGAATATGCAAAAGAATTGATACGAAAAGGTGTTGCCTATGTTGATGATCAAGATTCAGAAACAATTCATCGAATGAGAGGAAATTTAAAAACACCAGGAACAGCGAGCCCCTATCGAAATCGATCAATCGATGAAAATATGAATTTGTTTCAGGATATGATTGACGGAAAGGTTTCTGAAGGAGCCAAGGTTTTAAGGGCAAAAATTGACATGTCGAGTTCTAATATGAATCTTCGAGATCCAGTTATATATCGTGTGCGACATGAAATACAACCTATCTCTGGAGAAGAATGGTATGTTTACCCCATGTATGACTTTGCACATCCGGTTGAAGATGCGATTGAAGGCATCACACATTCCCTGTGCACATTGGAATTTGAAGACCATCGGCCTATTTATAATTGGTATTTGGAACATCTGGATGAATTTAAAAATGAACCTCCTCGTCAAATCGAATTTGCTAAATTGAATCTTGACCAAACAATCATTGGAAAACGTTATTTGAAAAAATTGGTTGATGAAGGAATCGTTGACGGTTGGGATGATCCCAGAATGGTTACAATATGTGGTTTACGAAGGAGAGGTTATACACCAAAAGCGATCCGGGATTTTTGTGAGGAAATTGGCGTTGCCAAAGCAAATTCAACGGTTAATTATGGTATGTTGGAACATTTTGTGCGAAATGATTTAAAATTACAGGCTTCAAGAATGAATGTCGTTTTAGACCCACTAAAGGTAACTATTACAAATTACCCCAAAGATCAGACTGAGTGGTTGGATATCGAAACCAACCAGGATGTTCCCGAAATGGGGCATCATAAAATGCCTTTTGGAAGGGAAATATATGTTGAAAGATCCGATTTTATGGAAGTTCCTCCCAGAAAATATTTTCGACTTTTTCCAGGAAATGAGGTTCGTTTGAGAGGGGCCTATTTTATTAAGTGTAATGAATTTGTAAAAGACAATACTGGCAATGTGGTCGAATTAAAGTGTACCTATGATCCAGAAACAAAATGCGGTTCTGGATTTACAGGAAGAAAGGTCAAAGGAACCATCCATTGGGTTTCTATACCCGAAGGAAAAAGTGTAGAAGTTCATATGTTAAAACCCCTTTTAAAAGATAATTCAGGTTTTACTATGGATAATTTACTTGAAAAAATCAATCCGGATTCATTAAAAGTTGTGCATGCTGTAGCAGAACCAGAGGTTCTAAAGGCAAAGCCTTTTGAAAAAGTTCAATTTATTCGAAATGGGTATTTTTCGGTCGATCCAAAATATTCTTCTTCGGGACACCCTGTTTTTAATCTTGTTGTCCCACTTAAAAGCAGTTGGCGTCCACCTAAAAACAAAAAATAAATAAGGATATTATTTATAATTTAAAGGAGAACAAAAATCAATATGATCTGGTCATTAAAAGAAACACTTGATCGTGAACAAATAAAAGCCATTCAATTAAAAAAGCTAAAAAAAACAGTTAAATATGCTTATAAAAAGGTCCCCTACTATCAAGAAAAATTTAAATCGGCAGGCATTCATCCCAATGATATTCAATCGTTGGATGATTTAAATAAAATCCCTTTTACGACAAAAGAAGATTTAAGGAGGAACTATCCTTTTGGTATGTTTGCTGTTCCCCGTAAAAAAATTGTCCGTTATCATGCTTCTTCTGGGACGACAGGAAATCCGACGGTAGTCGGATATACACGTCATGATATGAAAGTTTGGCGGGAATGTGTGGCTAGAATGGTTAGTATGGCAGGCGTAAACAAAAATGATACAGCACAAATTTCTTTTGGTTATGGTCTATTTACAGGAGCATTGGGTTTACAACAGGGACTCGAAAAAGTAGGCGCTGGTATTGTGCCTATGTCCAGTGGTAATTCTAAAAAACAAATTAAAATCATGAAGGATTTTGGGGTTACAACGTTAATTGCAACACCTTCTTACGGATTACATTTATCAGAAGTAGCCAAGTCGATGGGATTGGATCCCAAAGAAGATCTTCACTTGCGTAATGGCGTTTTTGGAAGCGAAGCATCAACGGAAGCTATGCGAAAAAAACTGAACGAAGCTTGGGGCATGTTTGCAACTGAGAATTATGGTATGTCTGAATTAATGGGACCTGGTGTTTCCGGAGAATGCCGGGAACTCAATGGTATGCATATTAATGAAGATTATTTTATTGCAGAAATCATTAATCCCAAAACAGGAGAAGTTTTACCAGAGGGAGAAATGGGTGAACTGGTCGTAACCCCTTTGTTTAAAGAAGCCCTTCCGGTTTTACGGTATCGTACAAAAGATATTACAAGTCTCGATTCATCGCCTTGTGCATGTGGAAGAACGACGATGAGGATGTCAAAAATTGGCGGAAGAACAGATGATATGCTTATTATTAGTGGTGTCAATGTCTTCCCATCTCAAATTGAAGAAATATTATTGTCAATTGATGGGATTGGCAGTAATTATTTAATTACAGTTGATAAAAAAGGTTACCTCGATAAAATTAATATTGACGTGGAAGTAATAGATAGTTCCCTTTTAGACTCAGTTAGTCGTTTGGATAACTTAATGAATACCATTAAAACTCAAATGCATACAACCTTGGGCATTCATCCCGGCATTCATCTTGTGGAGCCATTAAGTATGAAGCGATCCGAAGGTAAAGCCCAAAGAGTGATTGATTTACGAAAAGATAAAGAATAAGCAAACAATTTGTGGTTTTATGCGTTCTTAGAAAGGAGCATGGTACAATGCTTACAAAAGTCAAACAAATTTCTACTTTTATTGAGAATAAAAAGGGGCATCTGGCTGCTTTTACAGATATTTTGGCTGAAAATAATATTAATATTCGGGCGATTTGTGTTTATGATTCCATTGAGTATGGGATATTACGTCTTGTTGTTGATGATCCCTATAAGGCTTCTGAATTATTTAGAGAAGCTGGTCATACCGTTCGCATGGCAGATGTTGTCGTGATTGAACCTTTGGATCAACCAGGAACAATGAATAAAATTTTTCATTTGTTGGCCGACTATGACATCAATATTGAGTATATCTATCCCTATGCAGTTAAGGATGCCCCCTATATGCTTATTTTGGCGACCTCTGATCCTGATAAAGCTTTGACACTTATTTCCAGTAGTGGATTTGCAATATAAATTTTATTAAAATCAAAAAACTCTATTGATTATTTATAATGGTTGTATAATTTTTGGTGTTGGTGATGGAATTGACATTTCATCGTCAGCACCATTTTTTCAAAAAAAATAAAGACATGAAGTCCGTTTTCCTTTAGAATCAAAGTGACAAAACAATAACTCG
>JAQWCN010000132.1 GCA_028705955.1 Eubacteriaceae bacterium | reverse complement strand
TTACTGAAACTGACCGGATGGTCCCTGCCTTTTCCCAAAGAAAAATTGAAAGAAGCCCTCTCCCTGGAAAAATGTATCGTCCCGGCAGATCAGGGCAAATTTAAGACCAATGTCCTTGAAAAAGCCAAAGAAGGGCAAAGTATCAATGCCTCTTTCCGCTTTTACGATGCCAACCATCACGCCATATGGCTGCACATGTCTGCGAAAAAACTCCGGGAGGAAAAAGGCCAGGCGGTTTACTACGCCATTTTTATCCATCCTTCCACCGAGGCAACCCTCTACCGGGAAATCATTGAAAATTCCGACAATAATATCGCTTTAATCACCGCAGATGACGAACAGATTATCTTTGCCAACAAATGTTTCTGGAGTCTGGTGGGGTATGATCAACCGCTCACAGAACCCATCTCCCTTCTGGACGCGTTAAAGCTCAAAAAGATTTGCAATATTTCCGAACTTCTGCGCGATGTTCCGGACGGTCAATTCTACGAATCCCCGGTCATTGCCTCCGACCAGGGCCGCCACTACATTTTCCGCTGCAAACGAATGCTCTGGAACGATATTCCCGCCGTCATCCTCTATATCCGGGATGAAACCAAGAACGAAAAACACTTGTCCGAACTCCGGCGACTTCTGGACCGTCTTCCCGGCGGGGTCGGCATTTTTGAATGCGACCATGAGCGCATTACATTAAGTTACCTGAACGACGGCTACTACCGCCTTCTGGGGGACACCCGGGAAAACCGGGAACGTTTCATCAAACACACGTTTTTTGATGCGGTTCACCCGGACGATCTGCCTCAGGTCCTTAAAAAGGCCCAGAGCATGATGGACGGCTCCCCCCATACCGACCTGACCTACCGGATCTTTGGCAAAGACAAAATTGTCTGGATGCGCATTGTCGCAGACATGTATCACGACAAGAACGGCCGGCGCATCATTTACTGTTCCTTCTCCAATATGGACAACCAAATGGCCCGGGAAATCGACTTGAAATCCAGTAAAGCCCTCGCCGAAGCCTGTATGAAAGATACCAAAACCTGCGCCTGGGAATTTTATCCAAAATCCGGGCGGGCCATCATGACCGAAAACGCCCAAAAATTGTACGGTCTTCCCAGTATTTTAGAAAAAATGCCCGAGTCCCTCATCCAGGATAAACGGATCCATCCCGACACCCGGGACGCTTACCGCATTATTTTTTCCGGCCAATTTTCTGAAGGCAGCCCCATCACGCGGGAAATTGCCCTTCGATCGGCTGACCAAAAATACTGGTGCTGGACCCGTTGCACTGCTGCTCCCATTTATAACGATCAGGGAGATTTGGTCAAAGTGATCGGCACCTCCATGGACATCACTGATCAAAAAAATATGGAAGACCAGTACCATAAGATGCTCCACGATCTGGATATTGCCAACGATAAAAACCTGATTGCCAAGAGCCGGTACAATTTAAACACGACAAAAATGGAATATTTCCAGCGCATCACTGAAGACGCCATTCCCCAATCGGCCTATCGCTACGACGATGCCTTACACGCCACCGTGGACACCGTTCTCGGGGAGAGCTACCGCAAAGAAATGTTAAAGACCCTTGACCGCGATCACCTGATTCAGGCCTTTAAAAACGGTCAGAACGAATTTAATCTGGAATACCGCCGCAAGGGCAACGACGGTACCGTATTCTGGGCCAGCACTGCCGTCAAAACCTTTGTAGAACCCAACAACGGCGATCTGATGGTCTTCATCTACACCCGGGATATCTCTGAAGCGCGGACCGCCCGGGAAATAATCGATACCGTTGTCGCCAACGATTACGATTATATGGCGCTACTCAATTGTAAAACAGAATGCTACAGTATTTATGCCCGGAATGATAAAAAAACCTCCCTGCCACCCTTTCACTCCAGCAACTACGAAAAAGAAGTGGAAGCCTACGCCCGCCAATACGTCGTTCCAGAGGATATTTCAAAAAATATCCACGATATGTCCCTTGCCAATCTCCGCCGTCAATTAAAAAGCGCCGACTCCTTTACCAGTTATTGCAGCCTTAAAAACAAACAGGGAGAAATTCAGCGCAAAAAACTGCAGTTTATCTGCCTGGACCGGGAAAATGAACGCGTCTTAATCACCCGGACCGATGTCACCGACCTGTACGAAAAAGAACAACGCCAGATCCACCAGCTCAAATCGGCCCGGGATGCAGCCGAAACGGCCAATCAAACCAAAACGGAATTTTTGTCCCGGATGAGCCATGACCTGCGCACCCCCATGAACGTGGTCATCGGGCTGGCCTCCCTGGCCCTGGACGAAGTGAATAATCCCCAGGCCATGGAAGAGGCCCTGACCAACATCACCAACTCCGGCCGCTATTTGCTGGGGCTGGTCAACGATTGTCTGGATCTCGAAAAAATAACGAGCGGTAAAATGGAGCTTCATCCCAAACCCTATTACTATAATGATTTCTGCAATAACATCCGGTCCATCATCGATCCGCTTTGCCAGGGAAAAGATGTCACCTTTGTCCTTGACACCCAGTCCAATCCGATGCCCCTGATTGTCGTCGACCGGCTGCGGATGGAGCAAATCTTTTTTAATCTGCTTTCCAACGCGGTCAAATTTACCCCGTCCGACGGAACTGTGGAAATGCTGACCCAAAACATCTGCATCCACAATAATCAGGCCTCCTTTGATTCGATCGTCCGGGACAACGGGATCGGCATGAGCCAAGCCTTCCAGGATCATATGTTTGAACCTTTTGTTCAGGAATCCGCCCCTATAGATGTTCAGAACCAGGGAACGGGCCTCGGTCTGTCCATTGTCAAGCAGCTGACCCAGCTGATGGGCGCGACCCTGGATGTCAAAAGCAAACAGGGCACCGGCACCACGTTTACCATTCACTGGACCCTTCCCCTGGCTCATCCGGAAACATGTCCTGACCACGTTAAACCGCAACCGGAAACGCAAATTTTATCCGGGAAACGCGTGCTTCTGGCTGAAGACCATCCCCTCAATGCGATGATTGCCAAAAAAATGCTGGAAAAAGTCGGTATTTTTGTCATAACCACCCAAAACGGACAGGAAGCCCTGGACGCTTTTAAATCTGTCGTCCCCAACTATTTCGACGCCATCTTAATGGATATCCGGATGCCCGTGATGGATGGGCTCAAGGCCACCCGGGCCATCCGGGCGCTGGACCGTCCCGACGCCGGGACCATTCCGATCATCGCCATGACCGCCAACGCCTTTGACTCCGATAAGGCGGAAACACAAAGGGCCGGCATGAACACGCATTTGACCAAACCGATTGAACCCCCCATCCTCTACGCCACTCTGGCCCGGCTGATCCAATAAACCGGATTTTCAGGAAAAGTGACTTACAGCGCAAAAAATTACAGGCTCAACCGTGGTATAATATCCGTTAATGATAGAAAGGACGGACTTGTTATGGGCACACACATGAAAGGCCGGGCGACGGTTCGCCGCGGCAGTATCACAGAATTGCATCTCCAATGCATCGTCAACGCCACTTATCCGGCGCTGACGGGAAAAGACGGTGTAAATGGCACCATCCAGAAAGCGGCTGGACCGGAACTCCAAGAGGCCTTTAAAGCCATGGGCGGCATGACAATCAGTGAGGCCCGGATCACCTCCGGTTTCCATTCCGACGCAGATTATATTATCCACACCATCGGTCCCTTTTACAAAGGAAACCCCGAAGACTCCCGGGCTCTGGCAGCCTGTTACCTGAATTGTCTGGATGTGGCCAACGCCAACGGCATCACCCAGATTGCCTTTCCGGCCATCTCCTGCGGTGCCAACACATTTCCGATTGAAAAGGCCATGCCCATCGCGGTGGAAAGCGTCCGGCTCTGGCTCCACGAACATCCGGATGTTTCCATGCACGTGTTGTTCGTCGGCATTATCGCCAACGTCTTCGACGCTTACTGGCATTACCTCTACAGCCATCCGGTTGTCTAAATCAGAGCTTTCCATATTTCTCATACCCTAAAAAGACCCGGCTGCGGGATGAAATGCAGCCGGGTCTTTTTGATCGGTTAAAAGCTTTAACCAAAATTGATTTATTTTTCAATCTTTGACAGTCCGCCCATAAAATGACGCAGTTTTTCCGGAATGGTAATGCTGCCGTCGGCATTCTGATAATTTTCGAGGACAGCGGCAAAGGTCCGGCCCACAGCCAGTCCAGAGCCATTTAACGTATGGACAAACTGGGTGTGCTTGCTGACGGGATCCCGGTAACGGATATTGGCCCGCCGTGCCTGGAATCCTTCGCAGTTGGAACAGGAAGAAATTTCGACATAACGGCCATAACTGGGCATCCACACTTCGATATCATAGGTTTTGGCAGCGGAGAAGCCCAGATCCCCGGTACACAGTTCCACCACCCGGTAAGGCAGTCCCAGTTCCTGAAGAATGGCTTCGGCATCGTTGGTCAGGGATTCCAGTTCATCGTAGGAATCGTCCGGGTTGACAATCTTGACCATTTCCACCTTGTCAAACTGATGGTTGCGGATCAGACCCCGGGTATCCCTTCCGGCAGAACCTGCTTCTTCCCTGAAACACGGGGTATAAGCGGTAAAGTGATAGGGCAGATCTTTAATTTCCAGAATTTCTCCCCTGAAGATATTGGTCAGCGGCACTTC
>JAQWCN010000131.1 GCA_028705955.1 Eubacteriaceae bacterium | reverse complement strand
TGTATCACATCCCTGACCACCATATTTTTTGGCAAAAGGAATCCCTAACATGCCGTTCTTTTGCATTTTTTCAACCGTTTCAACGGGGAAGCGTTCTTCTTCGTCCACTTCCTGTGCAAGAGGTTTTACTTCTGTTTCCGCGAACTCTCTGTAGAGTGTACGGAGCATTTCGTGTTCTTTGCTCAGTTTGAAATCCATACTGTTCCTCCTAAAAATTTCAATAAGCGCCCTTTATAAAAAGGGCGCATTTTGACTAATAATTATTTGCTATAGTCGTAGAAGCCTTTGCCGGTCTTCATTCCTAAAGCACCGCCACGGACCATTTTTCTCAGAAGTGGTGCCGGAGCGTATTTGTCAGAGCCTGTTTCAGCCTGAAGTACTTCCATAACAGCAAGAACGATATCCAAACCAATTAAATCCCCTAATGCCAGAGGTCCCATTGGGTGGTTAGCGCCTAATTTCATCGCAGTATCGATATCTTTTGCAGAAGCGGTACCCGCTGCATAAACATTGATACCTTCGTTAATCATTGGTACCAGGATACGGTTGACAACAAAGCCAGCAGCTTCGTTAACCTGTACCGGTACTTTACCAATTTCTTCAGCGATCGCTTTAATTCTGCTAATGGTCGCTTCAGAAGTATTATAGCCAGCAATCACTTCGACCAGTTTCATAACCGGTACGGGATTGAAGAAATGCATACCGATAACGTCACGGCCAACACCGGCACCGATTTCAGTAATAGACAATGAAGACGTATTGGAAGCAAAAATACATTCCGGTTTACAAATCTTATCCAGAGCCTGGAATAATTCATGTTTCATTTCCATCTGTTCCAAAACCGCTTCAACGATTAAATCGCAATCGGCTGCTTTATCTCTGAGACCCGTGGTAATTTTACCCATGATTTCGTCTTTTTTAGCAGCATCAATTTTGCCTTTTTTGACCATTTTAGCTAAGCTCTTGTCAATTTTAGCTTTCCCGCCATCAGCAAATTCTTGTTTAATATCGCATAATACTACTTCATATCCGTCTGTCTGTGCAAAAACCTGTGCAATACCAGAACCCATTGTTCCGGCACCAATAACACCAACCTTCATTCGTGTAACCTCCTTGGTTTCAAATGTATAACTAAACTCAAACACAAGGGAACCCAGAGGTTCCCTCGTCTTTATTTTTGCTTTGCTTATTTATTCTGGAAAGGTTCGTGCTTTCTTTTTTCAAGGAAAGCAGCCATTCCTTCGTGCTGATCAGCTGTTTCAAAACAGTCGCCGAAATGTTTGCATTCAACACCAATGGCTTCGTCCATGGTGACTTCAATGCCTTCATTCATAGCGGCCTTGGAATTGCGAACAGCAATCGGTGCGTTTTTGGCAATTTTTCCTGCCAGTTTCAACGCTGCCGGCATCAGTTCGTCCGCCGGGTAAACCGCATTGACCAAACCCCATTTCAAAGCTTCTTCAGCCTTGATATTGGCGCAGGCATAAATCATTTCCTTCGCCTTGCCAACAGGGATCCGGCGCATCAGCCGCTGTGTTCCACCAAAACCGGGTGTAATGCCCAGGCCAGTTTCCGGTTGACCGAAAAGTGCGTTTTCGGATGCCAAACGGATGTCGCAGCTCATTGAGAGTTCGCAGCCGCCGCCCAGAGCAAAACCGTTCACTGCAGCAATCACAGGGATCGGCAGCGTTTCGATCTTTCTGAACAAAAGATTGCCTTTTTTGGCGAATTCTTCGCCTTCTGCTTTATTATCGCCGGCCATTTCAGCAATATCTGCCCCGGCAACAAAAGATTTCTTCCCGGAACCCGTGATAATCAGGCAACGGATCGCGTCGTAATCGACGGCGTCAATCACACCTTCCAAATCATCCAGCACCTGGCTGTTGAGTGCGTTGAGCGCTTTTTCACGATCGATGGTGATAACGCCGATCAAGTCCTGTGCTTCATATTTTACAAAACTCATTTTAGCACTTCTTTCTTTTGAATGAATTATTTAATGTTTTCGACGATGGCTGCAACACCCATACCACCACCGACACACAATGAAGCCAAGCCCTTGTCAGAGCCTCTCTTCTGCATTTCGTGAATCAATGTAACGAGGATACGGGCACCAGAGCATCCTACTGGATGACCTAAAGCAATTGCACCACCATTAACATTGCATTTTTCCATTGGTACTTCAAGGTCATGAACCACTGCGCAAGACTGAGCAGCAAAAGCTTCGTTCAATTCAACCAGGTCGATATCGTCGATGGATAAGCCCGTCTTCTTGAATGCTTTACGGCAAGCGTAGATTGGGCCAACACCCATGATGGAAGGATCAACACCAGCGGAAGCACCACCAACATATTTTGCCATTGGTTTTACGCCTAATTCTTTGGCTTTTTCTGCTGACATAATAATCAGGGCAGCAGCACCATCATTGATACCAGAAGCGTTAGCGGCTGTTACTGTGCCACCTTTTTTGAATGCAGGACGTAATTTGCCGATACCTTCTGCTGTGACGCCTCTTCTTGGATGTTCGTCAACTTTAAATTCAACTTCTTGTTTTTTAACTTTAATCGGAACAGGAACAATTTCATCTTCAAAACGACCGGAATCAATTGCTGCGATAGCCTTTGCCTGGCTGTTTGCTGCAAATTCATCCTGTTGTTCACGGGTGATTCCCCATTGTTCTGCTACGTTTTCTGCTGTAATTCCCATGTGATAATGATTGAATGTATCTTCCAAACCATCATTGATCAAGGTATCCAGCAATTCGCCATTGCCCATTCTGTAGCCATAACGGCCGTTCGGGATAACGTAAGGTGCTCTTGTCATACTTTCCATACCACCGACAACCAGAACTTCTGCATCCCCTGCTTCGATCATGTCAGCAGCGAGGTTGACACATTTTAAGCCTGATCCACATAAGTTGTTTAAGGTCAGTGCAGGAACTTCCACTGGAATACCAGCATTAACAGCAGACTGACGGGCAACACTCTGGCCCTGACCTGCCTGAAGCACACAGCCCATCAGAACTTCATCAATGTCTTCCGGTTTGATACCAGCACGTTTGATCGCTTCTTTAATAACAATGGTTCCCAAGTCAACAACTGGGGTGTTTTTTAAAGAACCTCCCATAGTACCAATTGCTGTACGGCAAGCGCCAGCAATTACAATTTCTTTTGCCATAATTTTTTCCCTCCGATTTTCACAAGATGTGAAGTATTTTATAATATTGACAGATTTCCACAAACGAGACGGTCTGTGATGTACCTGTTAAATATATAACAATCATAGCACATTTCCAGAGTTTGTCAATAAGATAACAAAATATTTTCCTACATGTAAAGGTTAAAATTTAAGAAAACAAGATTCAGATTGTATAAACGGTTATTATTCCGGATTAATGTGATGTTTAAATGATATAAAAGTACCCTTTAACAATTCATAATTCCTGTTTTTTTCTGCTTCCCTAAAGTATTTTTTCAGTAAACTTCTTTTTATAGTATGAAGCATTCTTGATTTCTTAAAAAAATTAAGACAAATGTCCCGACTTGACAGATTCTTGTGGGACGTTTATAATACATAAAGTTTTTTAATTAAATATTTTTAGTTAAAGTTTTGAAATAATTTTTAGAAAGAACGAGGATTTTAAAATGGATTTTGAAGCGGTAAAAAATGTAATTGTCGAAACGTTGAATTGTGATGCGGATGCAGTAAAAATGAACGCCAGCCTCCAGGAAGATCTGGACGCCGACAGTCTGGATGCCGTCGAACTGGCCATGGCCCTGGAAGATGAATTTGGCGTCACCATTGCCGATGACAAGCTCGGGGATATGAAAACCGTAGCGGACATCTTTAACTATTTAAAAGAAAACGCGGCTTAAACACAGACCGGCTGACAGCCGGTTTCCTTTTGCCCGGAATGATCTGTTTTATAAAATAAGGAGTGCGTATGGATACAAAAGAAATCATGGCGCTGATGGATCACTTTGATACCAGCCACGCTGTTTGTTTAAAAATAAGGGAAGGAAATTTGGCTGTCACCCTCAAAAAAGCGGAGGCCTATCCAAAAGCCGGGCCGCAAACCCCCGGCCCGGCCGCTCTGTTTACGGCCCCGGCTTCCCCTCAACCGGAACCTGATTCGCCCCCGGAAGAACCCGGGGCCGACCCCGACGGCGCGGTGATCCGTTCGCCATTGGTCGGGACCTTTTACCACAGTGCCTCCCCGGACGAACCGCCCTTTGTTACTGTGGGACAAACCGTTCACCAGGGGGAAACCATCGGCCTGCTGGAAGCGATGAAAATGATGAGTGAGGTGCCTGCGCCATTCGACTGTGTTATTGAGGAGATTCTGGTGGATAACGGCACTCTGGCCGCTTTTGATCAGCCGCTGATGCGGGTTCGGGAGTTATAAATGTTTAGACGAATCTTAATTGCCAACCGGGGGGAAATTGCTGTGCGGATCATTCGGGCCTGCCGGGAACTGGAGATCGAAACCGTCGCGGTTTATTCCACGGCGGATGCCGACGCGCTCCATGTTCAGATGGCGACCCGAACGGTTTGCATCGGCCCTCCTGCGGCATCAGAAAGTTACCTCAACACAAACGCTCTGCTCCAGGTGGCCCTGTCCACGCGGTGTGACGCCATCCATCCCGGGTACGGTTTTTTATCTGAAAATGCCGATTTTGCCGATGCCTGTACGGCAGAAGGTTTGATTTTCATCGGTC
>JAQWCN010000130.1 GCA_028705955.1 Eubacteriaceae bacterium | reverse complement strand
CCAATTTCTTTTCTTCTGGCAAAAACAGTCAATTTAATTGTATTATAAATTAAAAAATATGAAATAACTGACAAGACCAGAACAACAACGATACATAGAATATTAACAAAATGATTAAAATTTGTCAGGGCTTGTACATAATCTTCCCCGTACTTAATATATTCAATAGAATCTTTTTGTTGAGAATTCTCTATTGCCTGCTTTATTTGCTCCATGCTTTGCGCATCTTTCGCTTTAACAACAAAAGAATCTGGCATTGGGTTGTTGCTGTCATTAAAACTACTCATTAATCCAGAATAGGACTGTAAAGATGACGAAAAGTTCTGCAATGCCTCTTCTTTAGATTCATATTTAACTTCGGCAATCAAATTATTGCTTTCTAATTCAGTTTGTAAATTTTTTTTCTGTTCCTCCGTATGCTCTTGCTTCATAAAAATTTGCATTTGGAGCCCTGATTCAATATTTGATGTCGCCTGGTGAATATTAATTGTCAAAACTAAAAAAATTCCCAAAATAATAAGTGCTGCTGTAATCGAAAGAACCGACGCCAAACTCATTAAACTGTTGCGTTTGATACTTTGAACAGTATCCCTGAGGACGGACCGGTGCATAGAATCCAGCTGATGATTAAACATAGGCAATGTTCCCTCCGTTAGTCGAATGATCCGGAGTAAGCCCACTATCATGCGTCAAGATCCCACCTTCGAGGGTTAACACACGTTTTTGCATTAATTCGACCATTTCCATATTATGGGTCACCACAACGACAGTAGTCCCATGACGATTTATTTCCAATAAAATTCTCATAATATCTTTGGATGTTTCAGGATCAAGATTTCCTGTAGGTTCATCACAAATTAAAATACTTGGATTATTGATAATAGCCCTTGCTATAACTACACGTTGCTGCTCCCCACCAGAGAGTTCGTGGGGATAATGATACATTCTATCCTTCAAACCAACCATTTCAAGCGCCAAAGGAACTTTTTTCCGAATTTTTCTTTCCGGGCGCCCAATAATCTCCATAGCGTAAGCCACATTTTCATAAACATTTTTGTTTTCAAGTAAGCGGAAATCCTGAAATACCACTCCTAATTTCCGGCGTAAGTAAGGAATTTCTTTTTTTGACAATTGGGATATATCATGGCCTTTTATTTTTACCGTTCCGCTGGTTACATCAATTTCACGTAAAAGTAATTTAATGAATGTTGACTTTCCGGCGCCACTACGCCCAACTAAAAAAACAAACTCTCCTTTATCAATAAACAGATTGATATCTCTCAAAGCATCTTTTTCATTTTTCTTGTAAGTTTTAGTTACATTTATAAATTCAATCATCACTTCACTCTTTCTATCGAAGTCATACTGACCGATTATTTGCATTTTTAATATTATAACCGAAAACACCCTAAATTACTATATCATAATTCCCGCTTTTTAAAAAAAGTACGTCTCGCTCTCATATTGATTGCGACACGTACTTTTTTTATTGTATATGTTTATAATTATTTCTTAAAGCAATCAACCAGATCCATCTTTTCCCATGGAAGATCCAAATCATCCCGTCCGAAATGACCATAAGCGGCCGTCTGTTTATAAATCGGTCTTCTTAATTGCAATTTTTCAATAATCGCATCGGGTCTCAAATCGACATTCTTTTCAATTAAAGCAACGATCTCGTCATCACTGATTTTTCCCGTTCCGAAGGTATCAACATAAATGGAAACCGGACGTGCAACACCAATGGCATAAGCCAGTTGTACTTCACATTTTCTGGCAAGACCTGCTCCAACAATGTTTTTTGCAACATAACGTGCTGCATATGCCGCAGACCGATCAACCTTTGTCGGATCCTTCCCCGAAAATGCTCCACCTCCATGTCTTCCAAAACCACCGTAAGTATCCACAATTATTTTTCGTCCTGTTAACCCAGCATCTCCCTGCGGTCCTCCAATGACGAAGCGGCCAGTTGGGTTAACGAAAATTTTTGTTGCATCATCCATCAACTTAGCATCAATGGTTGGTTTAATTACTTTTTCAACCATATCTTTCCGGATTGTTTCTAATGTGACATCTGCACTATGTTGCGTTGAAATAACAACAGTATCAACCCGCACTGGCTTATCATCCACATATTCAACTGTTACCTGCGATTTTCCATCAGGACGCAGGTAAGATAATTCTCCATTTTTACGAACCTCTGACAAACGTTTTGCCAGTTTATGTGCCAATGCAATAGGCATAGGCATTAATTCCGGTGTATCATCGCAGGCATAGCCAAACATCATTCCCTGATCTCCTGCCCCTGTATTGAATTCACCGCCTTCTTTTGACTCTAAGGATTGATCAACACCCATAGCGATATCCGAGGATTGTTCATCAATCGAGGTCAAAACTGCACACGTTTCACAGTCAAATCCATATTTTGCGCGGTCGTATCCAATTTCTTTGATGGTTTTACGGACAACTTTGGGAATATCAACATAACATTTTGTAGAAATTTCTCCGGATACTAAGACTAAGCCCGTGGCAACAGACGTTTCACAAGCGACTCTTGCCATTGGATCCTCTGCAATAATTGCATCCAGAACAGCATCCGAAATTTGATCACACATTTTATCCGGATGTCCTTCAGTTACCGATTCTGAAGTAAACAATCTTTTCATATATTTCTCCTTTATATATGTATTAGCATTAAATCTCTACCAAATAAAAATCCCATGTTCTGATGATGAACATGGGATTAATTTTCTCCCATCATTCAGCTTTACTGAAGGTATTGGCACCATACATATGCTGGTTGCCGGGTTTCATCGGGCCTTTCCCTCCACCGCTCTGGATAGGTAAATATTCAATTACTGAAAAATATCATAATCTTCTTATATAAATTTGTCAAGTTATTCGAACAATTAATTCTGTAAATTCATAATTCTCTCAATTTCATCGATCTCTTTTGGAATGGCTTTTGACAAAACAACCGGGCCTTTCCCCGTTATTAAAATATCATCCTCTATTCTAATCCCTAACTGCCTTTCTGCAATATACAATCCCGGCTCACAAGTAATTACCATTCCCGGAAGAAGCGTGTAGTTTCTATTTTCATTCAGATCATGCGTGTCCAAACCTAGGGAATGACCTATCCCATGATAATAATAATCGTCAATTACTGAGTCGTTCTTAAATAATCCTGTTTTTATGCCCTCTTCCCACAGAGCATTTTTTGAGAACTGTTGAATATCCTGCATTTGTCGACCTGCCTGGTATTGATCAATGATTTTCTTCTGAGCCGTCAAAACGGCCTGATATATTTTCCTTTGTTCTTGTGTGTACTGTCCATTAACAGGGAACGTCCGGCTAATGTCCGCACAATAACCCTGATATCGGGCACCAAGATCAAACATAACCAAATCCCCCGACGCCATTTTCTTTGTATTTGAAATATAATGAAGAATAGGGCCATTGGATCCTGAGGCTGCTATTGTTGGAAAGGAAGGACGATCCGCTCCACAATCCGCAATGGTGTATTCAAAAACTGCCTGACTTTGATATTCATACATGCCCGGTTTGATCCCAGTCAAAATAGCATGAATCCCTTTGTCCGTTATTTCAATCGCTTTTTCCAACAAATGAATTGCATCCGTTCCTTTTGTCATACGCATCTGACTTAAAAATGGAACCAAACTATTAAAATCATCGTCCACCGGGAGTATCTGGTGGGCTGGAACTGAATCATCCTGATACAAAGTCAGCCCCTGTTGATTGTCAAACCATTGCAAAAAATAATCTGTATCATAAATCATATCAATACCAGAAATAGTTTTTGCTTCCTCTCTCCGCATCCGTCTGCCAAACCATTTTTCCCTCTCCGGATCTAACTTTCGAATAAATAATGTAGAAGACGTTTTTCCTTCTCGGTTTATAATAGCTAAAATCCCATCCGGTTCTGAAATACCTGTTAAGTAATAATAATTATTATTTACATTAAAAGGATAATTTTCATCAAGAGACTGCGGAACTTCCTGACCAGAACCAATTAATGCTATACTTTTATCTGGTAAATGTTGTGCTAATTCTATTCTTTTTTGTTTATATACTGTTTGATTCATTATTATACCTTTCATAAAAAATAATTATTCAAAAGCCAGGCAACGCCTCCATGATCATTATCTCTTGGGCTGATTATATCCGCAACCTTCTTGACCTGATTGGAAGCATTCGCCACTGCCATTCCTATTCCAGCACCTTGTATCATCGTCAAATCGTTATCACTGTCCCCAATACAGGCAACTTGTGATAAATTAACCCGATACCATTTCAAAACTTCTTTGACTCCATTAAGTTTATTGAGGGATTTAGTCGTGATCTCAATTAAGTTCCGCCCTGCACGGTAAGCCACTGTTTCCATGCTGTTAATTGATTTTAGTTTTTTTTCTTCCTCTTGTGAATGAAATGCGCAAATAAAACGCAAAGGGTTGGATATTTTTGATAAATCTGGAATATAGCAAAACAAATCTGCTTGTTGTTTCCTTATTTGTTGATACACTTGATGCAACGGCTGTTCCTTTATATCATAGTATACATGCTCCCCATCAGAAACATAACATGGGATATGTGAAGCTTTGACTTGTTTCAAAACAGAAAGAAACTGTTCTCTATTAAAAAAGACCATCTTTTTGAGAACAGTTTTTACCAAAAAGATGATGCCTCCGCCGTCTCCCACTTCGGGC
>JAQWCN010000129.1 GCA_028705955.1 Eubacteriaceae bacterium | reverse complement strand
CGGCTTCCCCGGCCCCGACGATGAGGGTGCCGCCGCCGTTGCGGTTGGCTTTGTTTTTGACGTTTCTCAGGGTGCGGTACATGATGCGGATGCCGCCGACCAGGAGGATGTCAAAGACGGTGGCGAGAATGAGCACGGTGTTGGCCACGGGAATATGACAGATATAGAAGTACAGCACAGTGATGAGGTCGGCGATGAGAACGGAGCCGATGATTTGCCAGAGTTCTTCAATGCTGGCGTAGCGCCACAGGGTCTGGTACATCTTGGTGATGGCGAAGACGACGAGTTTGATGGCGATTGCGATGCCCAGGCACAGGGCGAATTGCTGCAGGGTGGTGAAGGGGATTTTGAAGTTGTAGACGAGCCAGAATGCAAAAAAATAAGACAAAAAGAGCGCAATGCTGTCCATCAGAACCAGCAGTGCGATGCGAATTGTCTTTTGGTGGTCCCGACTGGGGGGACGGTCTGTATCGTTTTTTCCTTTTTGGGATTGACCCGTTGCGTTTTTCATCATGTTTTAGTTGCTTTCCTTTTCCTTGTTGCTGTGCTGCTTTTCTTATTTTTGTTTAATTTAAACCCTCATATTCTATTTCTGTTTGATTTTGACATTTTTTAACTGTGCAGGGTTGGACACTGTTTGCTCTTTTATTCTTCCTGCAATGCGTTTCATTTCCTTATTTTAAAGACGTCATGCTCTCTGGTAAAGGTTCTTTTATCGAAAGCACCGATCATCTATCCATAACATAAAGTCTAATTTAAACATAATTCTTTGTCAAGTTTTTTCTTGATTCTGAGTCTAATTTAAACTTTCTTATCTGCCTTTTATCTCCCTTTTTATTTTTAAGGACACGCTTATAAAAAAGGGCATAAAAAAAGAGCCTGCTTATGCAGACTCTTTTAATAAAACAGACGTCAATGTTCTGAATTCATTTTTTATATTTTAAGGCTTGGGCCATTTTTTCTGAATGATAAAGGTGGCCGCAATCAGTGTTGCCGCAACGGTGATGATGCCAGCCACCAGCAGAACATCCCGGTTCCCCGGGATGCCGGTCAACGTGTTTTCCAGGGTTTTTCCGGAGGATACGGCCGACGATGGCGCCGGTCCGGCTTTGGTGCTGACGGTGACAGCGCCGTTCCCTGTGACGCCTGGACTAAAGCTCCGGCCCCGGGCATCCTGATACGTTTTTAAGGTAAGCGGGGTGACGAGCCCTGATTTTTGGGTCTGGATCCGAACGGTGAGTTTATAATCGCTGGCGTCACTGGCGTCCATGCTCACCCGGAGCACACCATCCACCGCCTTCCAGGTCACTTTGCCGTTATCTGAATGCACGTCGATAATTTTGACTCCATCCCCCAGCTGCCACTGGGTACTAACTTTTTCGTTCAGGGTTGGCGCCAGATTTTTAAAGGTCACGGTCAGATCGGTCTGACTGCCGGTGTCCATCGTTTTGGGGGCGGCCATCACCAGGGTTCCCGCTGTTTTCTTGAGATCGGTGATGCCGTATCCCCGGGAATAGAGAACCTCTGCCGTGGATTGCCCGTTGGCATCCAGCTTTTGCACGCCAACAGGCAGGGTCCCCGTGGGCGCCGTTTTGCCGAAAATGATATCCAGTGCTGCCGCAATATTGGGGCTGCTCCCTTGTGGATCCCTGCTGTTATAGGCTGCCACCACAGCGTCCGCCCCAAGGTAACGGGCGGTATCCCCGGGTTGCCGGGCGCTGATTATCACGACTTTTTTGCCTTGTTCATGGGCTTTTGCAATGACCGCGTCCATCACGGCGCTGTTCTGACCCTCACTTGTTTTGGGATTCATTTCCGTTTCGGCATTGATTTTTGATACCGCGACGACAATGTCGCATTTATCCACCTTGTCCAGAGCCTCCTGCTTGACCGTTTCCAGCGGTTTGGATGCCGACACGTTGGTGCAATACATGTCATCTGTGGTGTCCGCATTGATGATCCCTTCGTCCTGGAGCTGGTCGAAGCCTTTTTGAAGATCCGTTTCGGCGGTCGCCGGGGAAGGATCCATCAGCAGGACCTTTTCGTAGCTATAGGGTGAAAGGGGCAGGGTGTTATCCGTGTTGGCGGTCACCGTGATGCCCGCATCTGCAATGTCCCGTTCGGTTGTGCGGCTGGTTTCACTGCCGACAGTTTGCCTGGCTGCCGTTATTTTTTCATCCACGGTGCGGGTATCCGGATCGAGCATCCCGCGATTCTTTTTCATCGTGACGATCCGGGTCACTGCGGCGTCAATGGTCGCTTCGTCGATCGTTCCGTTTTGAACCTGTTTCTTGATGCCTGCGATGAATTCCGACAATTTGCCGCTATCGGAAGCTTTGGTCACCGTTACCGGCATGAGCAGCATATCCGCGCCGGCGTTGATGGAGAGCGTCGCCACTTCCACCGGATCGTTGTAATTTTGAGTGATGGTCTCTGTGTTCAGGGCCCCGGTGCAGACCACGCCGTCATAACCCATTTCTCCCCGGAGCATCCCGGTGATGATCGTCTGGGACATGAAAGCCGGCAAGGTCTGGCCGGTGTCTTTAAAGGTGTCCTTTTCAATTTCCGGATACGTGCTGCCAGCCATCATCACAAGATCGGTTTGGTTAACCGCAGCCTTAAACGGAATCAATTCAGAACTTTCGAGATCATTCTGGGTTTTTGACACCGTAGACAACCCGGTTTGGCTGTCTGTGCCGGCATCGCCCTGTCCCGGGAAATTTTTGACGGCAGCCGCCACCCCTTTGTTTTGAATGCCCTGCAAGGTGGCCTGTCCAAAGGCCGTGACCGTATCCGGGTCATCCGAAAAGGAAGTGTTTCCCAGTGTGGTGGCACTACTGGTGATATTCAGATCCGGGGCGAGATTGGTATTCAGTCCCAGGGCTGTGATTTCCCCGGCGGCAATCTCTGCGCTTTTAACGGCGTTTTGAGTATCGCCGGTCGCCGCAACCGCCATATTTCCGGGCAGTGTGGTGCCGCATCCCAGCTGGACCGCGTCGCCGCCTTCCTGATCCACCGCCAGCATCAGGGGCAGATCACCGCCGGCCACGATGGTTTTTTGCAGATCATCGGTCAGGCGGACGGTTTGTTCGGTATCCTTGGTATTTTGGGAAAACAGAACCAGCCCGCCCAGGTGGTTGGTCTGAATCATTTTTCGCAGGGTATCGTTGAGCGCGGTAACGTCCACCGTTTTTCCGGAATCATCCGTCCAGATGCGAAAGGCGGGGACAACCATCTGTCCCAGCTTTTGATCCAGTGTCATCCCGGCGACAATGGCCTCCGGCGTTTTTTCTGCCGTTGCCTGGGCTGCGCTCAATTGCTCGCTGGTTAGCGTGGTTGTTTTGGAATCCGATGTCATGTTTTCGTGGAAGACCGCCGTCTGATCTGCCCCATCTCCTGCACTTTCCCCGGTTTGGGCAAAAACCGGCGCCGCAGGAAGGAACATCATCAGCAATGCGATTCCCAGAGCTATTATTTTTTTATGGTGATGATACTGTGTTCTGCTCATTGATTCTCTCCTGATACTGTTTACTGATTTTAATATTATATCAGGATAAAGATTATTTTTCCATTAGAAAAACAAAAGGAACCCCCATTTGTGATATGATCCCTGTCTACTTGACAGGGGGCATATCAATTTGAAGGTTCCTTTTGTTTATTTTTTATGCATCCGGCATATTTTTATAAAAGATTTCCAGCATTTCTGCTGTGGATGCAGCTCCGGGATCGAGATGACCAACGGCCCGTTCGCCCAGGCGCATGGCCCGACCCTTGGTGGCCACCATGTTTCTTGTGGATTCCAGACCGGCTTTTCCGGCTTCCACGGCCTTGGCCATGCAGGCTTTGGGCGCTTCCCCGGCCGCATTGGCGGCTTTGAGTGCGTCCAGTGCCGGCATCAGGGTGTCGTTCATGGTTTTTTCACCGCTGGTGGATCTTCCCCGTTTCTGAATGATGGCAACGGCTTTGTCCATGCATGCGATAAATTCGTCAAAGGTGACGCCGTCGGTTTCGCCCTTCTTTTTAACCGGCAGGCCAAACTTCATAAAGAAACTGCCATACAGCGGACCGGCGGACCCGCCCACTTTATCCAGCAGAGCTGTCCCGACTTTTTTATAAAACTGAAAGACACTTTTGTTCTGCCATTCGTCGATGTTTTTGCCCACTTCACGAAAACCAATGGACAGGTTCATTCCGTGGTCCCCATCGCCGATGGCGGAGTCCAGTTCTGTAAAATAATCTTTCCGTTCTTCCGCCCAGGGAATCAGATCTTTGATCACATCCACAAAATACTGTTTTGATAATACGTAGTCGCTCATTGTTCCTCCTTTTTGTCAATGGCCGTGCTTGTGCGCCCTGCCTCTAAACCTGGGTAAAGTAGGGGGCGTCACAAGGATAATCCAGGAGTTCTTTCATTTCGTCATCCAGTTTGACCAATGTGACAGACATGCCGGCCATATCCATGGATGCGGCAAAAGGTCCCACGAGTCCTTTGTAAATCTTGATGCCTTTTTCTTCGAGAATCTGTGCCACTCTGCGGAAACAGATGTGCAGATCCAGAAGCGGTGTGGCGCCCAGACTGTTGACCAGAACATACACTTCGTCGCCGCTTTGATAAGGCAGATCTTTTAAGATGGGTTCCATGATTTCGTCGACCACGGCGTCGGCCGGTTCAATCTTACCCCGGCGGATCCCCGGTTCCCCGTGAATGCCCATGCCGATTTCCATATCGCCGTCTGCCATATCAAAAATCGGGCCGCCTTTACTCGGCAGGGTGGCAGAGCTCATCGCCACACCCA
>JAQWCN010000128.1 GCA_028705955.1 Eubacteriaceae bacterium | reverse complement strand
ACAGGTGGACACCCTGGGTCGGATACACCCCGACGAAACCCCCATCGCAACCACCCTCAACATCGCCGTGGCGGGTCTGTTTTTCCCCGATGATTTGTTGTCGGATTTAATCGGGGAGATGGACATTCCCAAAATTGCCCTGAATATCTTTGAAACCAACATCGAAGACTTGTTGACGCGAATGGGGGAGGGACAGGCCGAGATGGGGCTTATGACCCTGCATCCCCCCATCGAAGGGGTGGTGCGGCGCAGTCTGGCGCGGTGCCATCTGTCTGCGGACATCATCGCCCGTTCCCCCACCTGTCTCCACTTTTCCAATGCTGACCCCCTGTGTGCCAAAACCGAATTTAGCCTTAAGGATCTTTCCGGGTACCGCTACCTCATGGGGACGCCGGATTATTACACCAACCTGACCAGGCAGCACCTGAAGCGAGCCCACCCTCTCTTTCCCTTTGAACGCGTTTTGTCCACCAACCGCACCCACACCATCATCCGGGCCTTAAAACGTCCGGGGTTTTTCACCATTGGCAACCGCTTCCAGGAAAAGGAACTGAAAAAAGCCGGGGTGCACACCCGGGTTTTGCCCGAAACCGGGGATTCCCAAACCCTCCTCTGGGTGTACCCCAAGGGCCGCCCCCTTTTCCCGGGGGATCCAGCCTGGGTGATGAAAAACCTGATTGACCGGTATTATGGCGATAAGTAAAAAGTATCACCGGTGGCGTGTTTTTTGATATTGGACAAAACCCTCTTTGCCCCCTTATAATGAATCTATAAACAAGAACGATTATAAGGAGGCAATATCATGAAAGGAAATTTTTTAACCAAGAAAGGCTGGCTCGGCATCGTGACAACCGTCGCGGTGGTGGCCAGCATCGCCGGAACCTTTGCGGCGTGGGATACCCTCACGAAAACCAATACCGGCAACAGCACCCAACTACGGCAGGCGGTGACTTTGGAAACCACGAACTCCACCGCCTACACAGCGGCCAACAACGACACCTATGGCTCTGATGTGGATCCCACCTATTCCGGCACCGTAACCTTTAGCGCCACCACCCCCACAAGGTCGGATTTCCACAACCAACTGGTGATGGCCCCAACGGTAAAAACATCAACCACTACAGATTTTACCAGTGCCACAACCGTTGACACCAGCAAGTACTCCGTTGCCATCAAGAAAGACAATACCGCCTTAACCAACAACACCGACACCAGCTTCACCAGTGGCAGCGACAACACCTACACCGTATCGCTAACGGGTCTGGACAAAGACACCTTCTCTGGCCAATACATCCGGGTGGAAATCGCCGGCACCCTGTCCCAGGTTGCAGATTAACCCGTAATCCGTCGTGTTTTTCCTATCTTAATTTCTTTTTGAGCCAAAGGGCCAACGCGCCGGGTGTCACTCCCCGTTGTGTCGGCCTTTGGTTCTTTTTTAGCCCAGGGGTGTGGCTTCGCCCCGGAAAGGAGCCTCATGACCCGCCAAATAAAAAAAATATTGGGCTGGGTGGTTCTTCTCCTCACAGGGCTTCTGGGGCTCTGGGGGGTGATGAATGCCCTGGCCCCGGATTCCACCGCCGTGTTTGTGGGCTACCGGCCCTATATCGTCCTCACGGACAGCATGAAAACCACCCTGCCCCCGGGCACCCTTGTTATTGACCGCACCCTGACGGAGCAGGACGCCGCCTCCCTTTTGCCCGGGGACATCATTACCTTTGAAGTCAACGACATTCAGCAGGGGGAGATCTTTACCCATTTTTACAAAGAGACCCAAACCGATGCCGATGGCAGCCAGCGGATTCGCACCCAGTCTGAGGTTTCAGAATACTACGACGATTACCACACCTCCCCGGAAAACCTCCGGGGAAAGGTGGTGCTGATCCTTCCCTTTGTGGGGCGGCTGTTTCTGTTTTGGAAAAGCCCCTTTGGGCTGATGGAGCTGGGGGTGTTGGGGATCATTTGGCTGCTCAATACCCTTTTATGGCGGCGTTTTGACGCCGAGGAGCATTTGGACATTTCTGCCCTGGGGGGCCTTAAAAAAATCCGTCTGGGGGGCGTTCACCTCTCCGGGGCCACCCTCCGGGGTTGCCTTTTTAACCGGGGGCGTGCCCCCATTACCAACGTCCGGATGGCGGTGACGGTGTGGTACAAGGGGGAAGGAACCCCCTATTCTTACCTGGAGGATATGCCCCCCATCGAACCCCGGGGACGGCTAAAATGGCATTGGCCCTTTGAATATCCCGGGGACATTGCAGATTACCGGGTGCGGCTTTTACCCGGAGATTCCGACTTAAAAGGAGGTGCGCCATGCGTTCACTAAAGCCCCGAACCCTTATCATCGTGTTTCTCCTTTGCCTTTTTCTGTTGGCCTGGGGCACCGCCGGCACCTACTCCGCCTGGGATACCCTAACCGCCACCTCAACGGGGATCATCGCCCCCACGACAACGGTGGTGGACTCCTAGCACGGCAAGCAGGAGATGATCAAAAAAACAAGCATCCCCAAGCACGTATGATTGGGGATGCCAGACTGTCGAAAAAACCCGGGAAGCATTGGAATAAAAAGCATGTGAATGGCAACGGATTGGAACAAAGGCCGTCCCGGGGCGGGCCGATAAAAAGCCAAAGATCAACGGATGTTGATCCTTGGCTTTTTGAGTTCAGCTCAATTCAAGTCAGCAAAGGCGTCATCCA
The DNA here is from genome assembly GCA_028705955.1 of Eubacteriaceae bacterium. Taxonomy (GTDB): domain Bacteria; phylum Bacillota; class Clostridia; order Eubacteriales; family Eubacteriaceae; genus JAQWCN01. The sequence goes on along the minus strand of JAQWCN010000128.1, from coordinate 2,108 downwards.
CCAAAGCTGCCAGAGTGCCGTTTTTTGATGCTTCGGCGGCGTCAGCCTGGACAAAATGGCTGGTTTCCGCTTTGAGTTCCGGGTCAAACCCCAGAATATAATGGGTGGCGATCAGATAAATGATCCGGGTCGGCGCCATGCCGTAAACCTGCTTTTCCAGAATATGCCGGATGCGCTGGTGTTTGTCCGGATAAAGGGCGCCCATTTTTTTGCTGTTGAACAGGCGTTTAACAATTTCGGTGATGTACAGTCCGGATTTCATATACAGATCGGCGAAGGTGTGGGTGGGGTCGTCAAAGCAACCCGGGTTGTTGGCCGCCAGTTCGTCGACCATCTTAATAACCACTCCTTTGGGGGTGAAGATCTGGTTGGTCTTTTGAGGCGGGATGTAGTCAAAAATATCCTCGCTCTGGCCCTCGTCAAAATAATTGGAGAGGGCCTCTTTTTTTTCTAAAAAAGCCTGGATGGCATCGTCAAATACGGTTGCGTCAAAAAGATGACCGTCAAAATGTTCGGTTTTCCCGGTCTCTTCGTTTTGATAATCGCCGCCGTCCCGCAAGAACCGGAATTGGGCTTCGGTGATGCCGGTGACTTCCTGAAACACGTCGTCCTCGGTGTAGTCGTCAAAATTATGCAGGGTCAGGGCGTTGTCGCCGTAAGCCATGATAAAGCTGGGGATGGTTCGGGAGAAGCCCCGGAGATGAGCCCGGACAGCGTCTTCCATGGTTTCCTTTTCTTCCCTCACTTTATGGCGTTCCAGCTGTTCCACCAGTTCCCGGGGTTTTTCGTCTATGGTTTTTTGGACGGTTTTCTGCATGGTGTCCATAAAGGCCTTCGACGCTTCGGCCATGGCGTTATCGTAGGCGGCGTCGGCTTTTCTGACTTGGGCCTCGGTTTCGGCCGTTTGTTTTTCCTTTTGATATTCGGCTTGTGCAACTTTGGTCTGCTGGAGAAAGTCGGCGTTCATGGTGTCAAAGGCGTGGTCAATTTCCCGGGTGACCTTTTTTTCCAGCCGGTTGCGCGCGCTTTTTTTGATGTCATAATTCTGGGCGACCGGGGCGATATAATTGGCACTGATGGATTGTTTAAAGGTATCTGCCAGTTTTTTGGCTTCAACCGCCATTTGGGAAGGGGCGCTTTCCTTGACGGCCGAAAGGGCCGGGGCGAGATTTTCCGTCATGGTGTCGTAGATTTTATCACCAAACAGATCCTGGGTGGTGCCGATGACGATGGCGTCGTCCAGTTGGACGTCTCCGTTGTGATCCACCGGGATACCGTCCAGATCTTTTAAAGGACTGTCTTTGTCCTTTTTACGTTTTTCTTCTTCTGCCGGATTCAGTTTTTCCACAATTTCCCGGATGATGCCCGGGGCGCCAAAGATGTTGCTGATATTCTGGAACAGGAAGTTGCTCATAAAGCCCCGGCGCACCACTTCGGTACTCTTGATTTTTACAGGGATGCGCAGGACCTCTGCAGCGTCCAGTTCGATCATTTTGCCTTCGGTATCTTCACCCAGCACCGGGAAAAAGTTGAGCAGCCGCTTGATGTTGCGTTTCCGGTCGTTGTCTGTTCCGGCTCCGGCGGCGGTATCCACCTGCAGGTTGTTGGCGAAGGCGTCAAAGATAATCAGGGTCCGGGCCGGGTCAAAGTCGAAGACGTAGGCCGTTTCTTTCCGGTAACGGTGGCCCGCCCTGTCTGTGAAACTGCACGGGTTTTGGGCCCGGAAGGCCGCCTGCATGTAAGAGGAAGGGCTTTTAAGGTTGCACAGCATCAGCACACCGCTCCATTCGGGAATGGTGACCCCAACGGTGAGCTGGCCCACGCTCAGGGTAATGGTTTTGTCGTTTTCGGCGATGGCGCGCTTGACCTTGTCAAAGGCTTTGCTGTCTTCGGCGTCGTCGTCCAGATGACCGTCTCCGGCGGCCAGGACGATTTTGTAATCCCCGAAGACCGGGTCGGCCTTCAGCAGCCGGGACAGGGCTTTGGCACTGTCTACCCGGTTTAAGAGCCACAGGGTATGGGCCAGTTCCCGGCGCAGTTCGGGGGTAGAAAACGGGTATTTTTCCTGGGTGACCAGGGCGTGGAGAAATTTTTTGACCTCTGCCTCG
>JAQWCN010000127.1 GCA_028705955.1 Eubacteriaceae bacterium | reverse complement strand
AGCAGTGAGGTAAAGGCCTTGTCTTCCTCCATGGAGCGCCGGGTCAAAGCGCGGCCACTGCCCTGTTTGTGTTGCTTGGTTTCGACATAGCGGTGGTAAAGGAGTTCGTCCATATTGGCAGCCGAGTATATGAACCCCCTGGGGTGGATCGCCGCGAGGGCAGTTCCATAAACCTGGGAAGCCAGCGTATAATCCATGGTCACAACGATGTCTGAAGATGTGACCATCTGTGTGATTTTGTAATCCCGGCCCTCCAGGTCTTCCACGGTTGTTCCGTCGTCGTTAAAGCTTCTGTCAATTTCGGACACGTTTTGGACGGGGATATCAAACTGTTTGCCAATTTCTGTACAAATATTGCGGGCACTGCGGGGAGTCGCGTCGCCATCAACTATGATTCTCATGAGAATTATCCCTTTCTTCTGATTGAATATGTTTATTGTGAACACCGGAGGCTGGCGACAAACCGTCAGCGGCCGGTGATTTTTTACGATGCCGGCTGATATAATTTTCAACCTTGTGACGCAGCAGGTATAAAATGAGGGAGACCAGACAATAACCGCCGAGCAGCATTGCGGAGGTTTTGGGATCATTGCTCAAAAGTCCGGCTCCGATCAGGGACGTGACCAACAGTCCGGGAAAACGTCCGAGGATGCACAAGCTTAAAAAAGTTTTAAAAGGCATTTTCGTCAAGCCGGAGACCAGGCAAAGCAAATCGTCCGGGAACCCGGGGAACAGAAAAATTAAAAACAAGGCAATGTTTAATTTTTCTTCGGCCATGTTTTCCATTTTGCCAATCCATTTGGCGTCGCTAAAGCGCAGAACAAATGGCCTTCCCAATTTGTTGGCCAGCAGATAAGCCAGGCAGGAGCCCAGCAGGATGGCGGAAGCGCTTAAAACAAAACCGGGAAAGGCACCAAACAGTGTCCCGCCGATAAAAGTGGTGGCTGCGCCGGGAATCGGCGAAAAAACAACCTGGGCAACCTGAATCAGGAAAAAAACCGCAGGCGTCCATACGCCAAAGCTCAGCAGATAAGTTTTCAGTGCATCAACTGATCCAAGTATTTCCAGCATAAGTTTGCTCCTTTTGCTTTCTATTTTAACATAGAAACATAATCTTTTCTTGAGGAAATTAACAGGGAATGCGGAAAGAAAAATTGGAAAATTTCTTGACAAGATGGGAACAAATCTTTATAATTGTTAATTGTGTCAAACAATTAAATAATGCTTTCGATAAGAGAGCGGCACAGATGGAGAGATGTCTGAGCTGGTTGAAGGAGCACGCCTGGAAAGCGTGTATACGTTGTAAAGCGTATCGAGGGTTCGAATCCCTCTCTCTCCGCCATAACTAAAACACAATGAACCCGCATGAACAGGATGTTTAAACGGGTTTTTTTATTACATTTTTTACGATTCTATCTTTTGCGTGTGTCTTTGATCCGCTGAGATTTGTTGAAGGAGGCAATGGCTTTGTCTTATTTTTATATCTATTTGCTTGCGGTAAACCTGATGGCTTTTTTAGCGATGGGGATTGATAAATATAAAGCCAGGCATAACCGGTGGCGCATTCCGGAGGCAACTCTTTTTATCCTGGCTCTGGCCGGGGGAGCGGCCGGCGGAACCGCCGGAATGATTTGCTTTCATCATAAAACCAGACATTGGACATTTAAAATCGGATTTCCGGGACTTATGGTGGTGGAAACAGCATTGCTTTATTATTTTCAGATTTTATAAAAAGAGACAGTCTTCAAAAAATACAGCATTTTTCAATGCTGTATTTTTTTGTGTTTTTAGATACGGGGATGGCTGATTTTGATATTCTTAAATGAAACTTAATCTATAAAGTCCATTTCGCGCAAAATAATGTCGGTTTCGCGGGATTGTTTACATAAAAATATAAAAAGACATTATAATGCTGACAAAGAAATGGAAAAATAAATAAAGTGTGAGGAAAAATCTGATGAAAAAAATACTGATACTTTTAGCGACATTATTGGTGACTTTTGGTGTGTGCGCCGGTTCGGCCTTCGCGGAAACGCTGTATATCGGCGGAGACGGCAAGCCTTTGAGACTTTGGTACACCACCGCGGGTGGGATAGGTTACCCCAGTGCTGTGAACGGGGTCTGCGCGCCCCAGCTTTGGGATGGTAAAAAATACGCAAACCAGTATTATCCTGAACAATCTAATCCATCTAATGGTGCCGATATCCTTTTTTGCTTTCGTTTTGAATATGAGGGGACAACCTATCAGTACGGCAGTAACTATACCCAGGTGAATCAGGATGGGAGCTTTACTAATGCAACGATTCTTACCAATACAACAGAAGGGTACAGTGTGACCCGTACAGACAACACCATCACCCTGAAATGGACAGCAGTGCCCATTGGTAAAACGGGCAAGAGTTTTGACTTTGAGACGGTTTACACTTATGTGGACGGAAACAGTTATCAAAAGGATTATAAATTTACGCCCCGGGACACGGACGTGACCAATCTCATTATTGCCAGTGGCGGCGATACCTATTTTATTGGAGACGACAAAGGATATGACTATGCCATTGGAACGCCAGGGACAGAGGGCTTTAAGATGACGTATGTCAAAAAAGAAAATAACGTAGATGCATCGCTGATGGCCATGTCCAGCGAAACAGCTTATCACTATTTTAGCGGATATTATCGAAATGGCATCAGTTGGGCAACAGCTTTTTCAGAGACTTCAGAATCCATGAAAAGCAGCTACGTGGACGAAAGTTATTATCTCCAATGGCGTCCCGGCAATGTATCCGCATTGCAAACAGTGACAATTCCAATAACCGAAACCTTTGACCAAACGGGACAAACCGTCCGGATGATGGGCACCCAGCCCTCACCGGCCGAGGCTTATAAAGAAACGTCTCAGCAGATTTCCTGTCATTTTACGGCCATCAACATGGATCCCTTAACGGATAAAACGGTTACAAATCTGCGGGTAGAATCCGGGGATTCGTCGGTCACTCCCGACGCTTTGAGGCAAACGGACTATGTGCTTCCGAGCGGTGCGACTCAAAAAATCCCGCTAACGATGACTGTGGCGGCGAACACGGCACCAAAATTGGTGCCCATCACTTTGTACTATACCCTTGAGGAGAAAGAATACAGCCAAACCATTTATCTGTCGGTAACGGGAAACACCCGGAAGGTTAATTTTGAATTAAACGGCGGCAACTGGGTTTCAGGTTACAATGCGCCGGTCAATTATCAGGAAGGGGTGGCCCTGGAACTGCCAACCGCAGGCAATCTTGAGAAAACAGGCCAGTATTTTGCAGGGTGGTACAGCGATGCGTCCCTTACCGGGAATCCTGTGGCGAAAATTGGAACAACGAGTACCGGGGATAAGACTTACTACGCAAAATGGTCAAACCTAGCCATCGCGCCGGACATTCTCACGACGACCCTTTACAACGGAATTAAGGATACGGCCTTTAGCCAGACCCTTACCGCAACGGGTACCATGCCGATCACGTGGAGTATCGCCAGCGGTAGTCTGCCCGACGGGCTGACCCTCGATGGGGAAACGGGAATCATTTCCGGGACACCGACGACGGCAGGACAATACACCGTTAAAATAAAGGCGGAAAATTCGGCCGGGTCTGACGATCAGGAATTGACAATGACCGTCAATGGTCCGCCGACGATTACGTCAGCAGGAGAGCTGTCAGTTGGCGGGGTCGGTAAAGCATACAGCCAGACCCTTACCGCAACGAGTACCACGCCGGTCACGTGGAGTATCGCCAGCGGTAGTCTGCCCGACGGGCTGACCCTTAACCCTTCGACGGGTAAAATCAGTGGAACCCCCACCGTGGCCGTCTATAGCCGCGCAATTACAGTAAAGGCGTCGAATGGATTTGGCACGGATGTCAGTGCAATTTATATTACAATTGGAATACCGCCAGAGATCACGACCACCGCCCTTGATAATGGGGAAGTAGGGAAAACTTATAACGTTTCTATAGAGGCAACTGGAGATAATAGCAACGTTACCTGGCGTATCAGTTCGGGTCAATTGCCGGAGGGACTCACTTTAGGAAAAAACGACTATGGAAGAGGAATAATCTCCGGTACGCCCACTACGGTGGGGAAATACACTTTTACGGTCACGGATCAAAACGACTTTGGCAGTGATTCCCAGGAATTAACCATTACGATCACCTCGCCCCCGGTTGCGCCGACGATCATCACGACAAGCCTTCCGGACGGGATTGTGGAGACGGCCTACGAACAAACCCTTGCCGCAGATGGTACAACGCCCATGACCTGGAGCGTCGTTGGAGGCAGTCTGCCCGCAGGATTGAGCCTGAGCGAAGATGGAAAAATCACCGGGACGCCCACAGCAGGAGGAAGCAGTTCCTTTACCGTGAAAGCAAAGAATGCAGCGGGGGAAATAACCAAGGAATTATCGATCGTGGTGAAAATTCCAACCTATACAATCACCAGCAGTGTCAATGATGAAACCAAGGGGAGTATCACCCCGTCCGGTACTGTTCAATTGGATAGAAATAAAGATCAGATTTTTACCTTTACTGCGAAGGAAGGGTATGTTCTGGATTATCTGTTGATTGATGGCCAAAAAGTGACCGTGACGAATAACAGCTACACCTTTGAAAAGGTCACTGCCGATCATACCATTCAAGCCGTCTTTGCGGTGAAACCGTACAGCGTTACCGTCAACACCAGCGAAGGCGGCACCGCGTCCGCAACGCCGGCAACGGCAGTGGCAGGGACCAAAATCACCCTGAGCGCAACGCCGGACAAAGGCTATACGTTCAAAGAATGGGAAGTGGTTTCCGGCGGGGTTACCATCACGGACAACAGCTTTACCATGCCGGGAAGCGACGTCACGGTGAAGGCCGTCTT
>JAQWCN010000126.1 GCA_028705955.1 Eubacteriaceae bacterium | reverse complement strand
TCAAGGTGGATACACACGTATTTACCGTATAGGGCCTCGCCGTGGTGATGCTGCGGAAGTGGCAGTGATTGAATTAGTATAATCAATTGCAAGGGGGTTAGACCGAAACTGGTTTAACCCTTTTTTTAAATTTATAGAAAACGGGAAACTTGTCATGGACAATATCATCGAAGTAAAGAATTTGGGATACGCTTATCCGGCAACGGAGGATCAAGAGGCTCATGTCGCCCTTAAGAATATTAGTTTTTCCGTTAAAAGAGGAGAATTTGTCGGTATTATTGGACACAACGGATCTGGAAAATCAACCCTTTCCAAATTATTGAATGCGATTATACTTCCGACAACAGGAGATGTGTTTATTAAAGGCATGAACACAAAAAATGAAGAAAACCTCTGGAAAGTGCGTCAAACGGCAGGAATGGTTTTTCAAAATCCGGACAATCAGCTGGTAGCAACGATTGTTGAAGAGGATGTGGCTTTTGGTCCGGAAAATCTGGGAGTTCCGCCAGAGGAAATCAGAAAGCGGGTCGATCGTGCACTTGATACGGTGGATATGATTGATTACAAGCGGCAGAAACCACATCAATTATCCGGAGGACAGAAACAGCGCATTGCAATTGCTGGTATTTTAGCAATGGAACCGGAATGTATTATCTTTGATGAACCGACCGCCATGTTGGATCCTTATGGTCGTAAAGATGTGATGGAAACAATCCGCCGGCTGAACAAGGAAAAAGAGATGACGGTTTTGCATATTACCCACTATATGACAGAACTCGTCAATGCAGACCGAATTATCGTGCTGGATAACGGGGAAATCGTCATGCAAGGTACTCCCCGTCAGGTTTTTAGTCAGGTTGAAGCACTCAAAAAGATTGGATTGGATGTCCCACAAATGACAGAATTAGCCCATGACCTGATTCAAGATGGTTTTGATATTCCAAAAGATGTGCTGGAAATTGATGAAATGGCGGAATTATTATGTCACTTGAAATAAAACACTTAGATCATATTTATTCACAAGGGAGTCCTTTTGAATTTAAAGCCCTTAAAGATATTAATGTGACGATTGAAAAAGGCGAATTTATTGGATTAATCGGTCATACTGGATCGGGAAAATCTACGCTTATTCAACATTTAAATGGACTCATAAAACCTACATCCGGAACCGTATATCTTGATGGCCGGGATATTTTTGAACAGAATAAAAAAGAAATGATTCAGCTTCGTCACGCGATAGGACTGGTGTTTCAATACCCAGAGGCTCAACTTTTTGAAGAGACAGTGGCCAGAGATGTAGCTTTTGGTCCTAAAAATTTGGGACTTGATGCGGATGAAATTGATCTCCGGGTTCATAGTGCCATTGATATGGTTGGATTGGATTACGATCTGATTGCAGAAAAATCACCTTTTGAGCTTTCTGGAGGTCAGATGCGCCGGGTGGCCATCGCCGGTGTATTGGCGATGGAACCGGATGTCCTCATTTTGGATGAACCCACTGCGGGACTGGATCCCCGGGGCAGGGATGAAATTTTGAGTCAAATTAAAAAATTACATGACGCAAAAAACAATACAGTCATTTTGGTTTCACACAGCATGGAAGATGTCGGACGTCTTTCAGATAAAATCCTGGTGATGTACCAGGGGGAAACGGTGTTTTATGATACACCAGCCCATGTGTTTAAACATGTTGAACAATTAGAGTCTATCGGTTTAGCTGTGCCTCAGGTGACTTATTTGATGCATGCGTTGAAGAGAACCTTCCCGGAAATGAGAGATGATATCTTTACTGTTGAAGCGGCCCGGGAGGAAATAAACCGGGTACTGGGAGGCAACAAACATGTTTAAAGATATCACAATAGGACAATTTTATCCAACGGATTCAGTGATTCACAGACTGGATCCAAGGACAAAAATAATTTTCACGTTGGTCTATATTATTCTTCTTTTTGTTATAAACAACTTATGGGGTTATCTTTTTGCTACTGCTTTTTTAGTTTTTGTGGTTATTGCTTCAAAAATTCCTGTCAGTTATGTGTTGCGGGGACTTAAAGCATTAGTTTTTATTATTTTACTGACCATGATCCTTAATATGTTTATGACGCCAGGGACAGTGATTGCACAATGGGGATTCATTCAAATTACTATCGAAGGATTAAGAGTGTCCATTTATATGGCATTCCGGCTCATTTTGCTGGTGGCCGGCACCAGCATTATGACTTTGGCCACATCACCGATTGATTTAACTGATGGCATGGAGTCTTGTATGAAAGTAGTCCCTTTACTTAAACGGGTGGCTCATGAGTTGGCCATGATGATGTCCATCGCTTTGCGTTTTATTCCAACACTTATGGAAGAAACGGACAAAATTATGAAGGCGCAAAAAGCCAGAGGCGCCGATTTTGAAACTGGAAACTTAATAGCCCGGGCAAAGGCTTTGATTCCAATCCTGGTTCCTCTTTTTGTCTCAGCTTTCCGGCGCGCTGACGAGTTGGCTACAGCTATGGAAGCCCGATGTTATCGGGGAGGCGAAAACCGTACCCGTATGAATCAGCTTCAATTTGAGAAGCGGGATGCTGTTTCTTTTGTGGGGATGAGTGTACTGACGGCATTATTGATTGGTTCACGTTATCTCACCTGGCCCATGCCCTTCCCATTTGGATAAAAAAATCATGAAAAATATTTTGTTGACCATTAGTTATCAGGGAACCCGGTATGCTGGATGGCAGCGCCAGAAGAATGCGATAACGGTAGAAGAAGAATTAAACCATGCTATTGAAAAACTAACGGGTGAGAATGTGACACTCATTGGTGCCGGCCGGACGGATGCCGGCGTACATGCTCTGGCTCAAAACGCTAATTTTAAAACCGATTTCCGGATACCGCCAGAACGTTTTGCTTTTGCCCTCAATGCCCATTTGCCTTTGGATATTCGGGTGATGGCCAGTACGGCAGTTCCAGAAACCTTTCACAGCCGCTTTTGCGCTAAAGGGAAAATATATTCTTACCGTCTCTGTCTGGCAGATATTGCGACTCCTTTTGAGGAACCTTTTAGCTGGCGGTTGCAGCCCTCGCTCGATATTGCCGCTATGGAAGCAGGATCCCACGGACTTATTGGAGAGCATGATTTTTCAAGTTTTATGGCGTCGGGAAGCAGTGTTAAAACAACGGTTCGGCGTATCGATAAGATCACATTTAAACAACAGGGGCCCATCCTTACCATCACTTTTTGCGGAGGTGGTTTTTTGTACAATATGGTCCGTATCTTAGTGGGTACTTTGGTCGAAATGGGACAGAACAGGCGGAAGGCTGAATCGATGACGGCCATAATTGACGCGAAAAATCGTTCTGCTGCGGGAATTACAGCGCCAGCAAAGGGGCTTTTTCTGAAGCAGGTTCTTTACAATGTAAAAAAATGATTTTTTGATTGACGAATGGGGTGGATTTATAGTAGAATACATTTTGGACGTTATTGTATCAGAATGCCCCAGATACAAAGTAATATTCGGTAATTCCCCCACTTTTACCGGATGTTCCATAACACTAACAAGGAGGTATCCGGGATGAACGCAAGAGCCACAAAAATGGCCAAGTCTCAGGAAATCGAACATAAATGGTATGTAGTTGATGCCACAGATAAAGTATTAGGACGATTGGCAACAGAAGTTGCAACTGTATTGAGAGGAAAAAACAAACCCTACTTTACACCCCATGTGGACTGTGGAGATTATGTTATTATTATCAATGCTGATAAAGTTAAACTGACCGGTAACAAATTGGATCAGAAACTTTATAAAACCTATTCAGGTCATCCAGGCGGATTAAAGGAAACCAAGTATCGTATTTTTATGCAGGAAAAACCAGAACTGGCTGTGTTTAAAGCAGTCCGGGGAATGGTGCCACACGGTGCTTTAGGCGATGCCGTCATGACTAAATTGCGGGTTTATGCTGGGGAAGAACATCCTCATATAGCACAGAAACCTGAAGCGTTGGAAATATAGTGACAGGAGGGAAACAAGAGTAATATGGCGAAAGTACAATATTTTGGAACTGGAAGAAGAAAAACATCGGTAGCCAGAGTACGCCTGCTGCCCGGAGATGGTAAATTTACCATTAATGGTCGTGATATCGATGAATATTTTGGACTGGAAACTTTAAAGATGGTTGCTCGTCAGCCTCTGACACTAACAAATACTCAGGATGGTTTTGATGTCATCGTGAATGTATATGGTGGAGGTATTGCTGGCCAGGCTGGTGCAATCCGTCATGGGATTGCCCGTGCATTGCTTGAAGCGGATGCAAATCTTCGTTCTGAATTGAAAAAGGCCGGGTTCCTTACCCGTGACCCAAGAATGGTAGAACGTAAGAAATATGGTCTTAAAAAAGCCCGTCGTGCACCACAGTTTTCAAAACGTTAATTTACTACAAATGGCAAATTACTATGGGTCCCCAAATTCCGTTTGGAATTTGGGGATTTTATTTTTTTTATAGTATAATTTGCTGATATATTATAATAATGATAAATGAGAATGAATGTTTTGTGTTTTTTGTGATGTCTAATGATAGATGGTTTCAGACGGGGATTAAAAGGTGAGCGTTTTACAGGAGGGATTTTAATAATGAATGCAGATTATCATATTCACACAGATTTTAGTGATGATTCAGAATGCCCAATGGAAGATATGGTTGCAAAAGCTATTGAATTGGGATTGGACGAAATTGCTTTTACTGAGCACGTTGACTACGGTGTTAAAGGTGTAGATAATTGTGATTTTGACCGGTATTTTAATAAGGTGGAAGCGCTTCAAAAAAAGGTTCGCAATCAAATTACGATCAAGACTGGAATTGAATTTGGCGTTCAGCTGGCGACAATCTCAGCATTTGAAGAAGCATTTCATCTTTATCCCTTTGATTTTG
>JAQWCN010000125.1 GCA_028705955.1 Eubacteriaceae bacterium | reverse complement strand
TGGCATCGTCGGTTGGCGGGATTGTAGCCATCGATTTTGAAGATCCCCGGGAACCCAAGGTGAACAAGCTGGAGATTGATTTTACAAAGAGTGGATACGCGCTGTGTATCATCGATTCCCAGAGCAGTCACGCCGATCTAACCGGGGCGTATGCCGGAATCCCAACAGAGATGAACGCAGTGGCCGGGGTCTTTGACCGGGAACATCTGCGTCAAATGACCATGGACGAGCTGATCCAAAAGACGGGGGAAGTGCGTCGGCGCTGCGGAGACCGGGCCTTTCTCAGGGCCGTTCATTTTCTGCTTGAAAACCGGCGTGCCCAGGATGAAGCCAGGGCTTTGGACAACGGTGATTTTGACCGGTTTTTAACCCTGGTTTCAGAATCCGGGCGCAGTTCGGCCATGTATTTGCAAAACACTGTGGTGGCAGGGCAGGTTAAAGATCAGGCCGTTAATGTTGTGTTGGCATTGTGCGATGTGCTTTTGGCGGGAAAAGGAGCATTCCGGGTTCATGGCGGCGGCTTTGCTGGAACGGTTCAGGCTTTTGTACCGCTGTCGGAACTGGAAGCTTTTAAACGACAGATGGAAGGAGCGGTTGGACCCGGATGCTGTCATGTTTTGACGATCCGTCCGGTGGGCGGCGCGGTTATCTAAAGGAGAAAAAATGAAAATTGCAGTAGCAGGTGGAGCGGGGTATATAGGATCTCATACGGTCGCTCAACTTATCAAAAACGGCAACGACGTGATTGTGATTGACAATTTGGCCACGGGTCACCTCGAAGCCATCGATCCGGAAGCGCGGTTGTATCACGGGGATATCCGGGACCGGGCTTTTCTTGACGGGGTATTCTCAAAAGAAAAGGTGGATGCGGTTATTCATTTTGCAGCCACGTCCCTGGTTGGGGAAAGCATGGAAAAGCCCCTGAAATATTATTCCAATAATCTGTACGGGACCCTGGTGCTTCTGGAATCCATGGTGGCCCATCATGTGGACAAGATCGTTTTTTCTTCCACAGCGGCAACGTACGGCGAACCGGAAAAGGTGCCCATCTGCGAGACGGATGCCACTTGCCCGACCAATCCCTACGGCCAGACGAAATTGGCCATGGAAAAGATGTTTAAGTGGGTGGGAAAGGCTCACGGCCTGCGTTTTGTCTCTTTGCGTTATTTTAACGCCTGTGGTGCCGGGGATAGCGGCACTATTGGTGAGGATCATAGTCCGGAAACCCATCTGATTCCCCTGGTGCTCCAGGTTCCGTTGGGTAAACGGGACGCCATTTCAATTTTCGGGGACGATTACGACACAAAAGATGGGACCTGCGTCCGGGATTATATCCATGTCGATGATTTGGCCCAAGCACATATCAAAGCGGTTCATTACCTGATGGACGGTGGAGCCTCAAACATTTTCAATTTGGGCAATGGCGTCGGCTTTACTGTTAAAGAAGTCATCGAAACGGCCAGACAGGTGACGGGAAAAGCGATTGAAGCGCAGGTGGCTTCGAGACGGGCCGGAGATCCTGCGGTTCTTATCGCTTCCAGCGATAAGGCAAAAAAAGTGTTGGGCTGGGACCCACAAAAAGCAGATCTGGCGGAGATTATTGCATCGGCCTGGCGCTGGCACACATCCCATCCCCAGGGATTTAATGATAAGTGAGGCAGAGGGATGAACTGGAATGACGCATTGTTTCAATGGGTTCATTATGGCATTCGCCGCGGCCTGATAGGAGAAGAAGACCGCTATGTAGTGATCAATGCCCTTTTGTCGCTCCTGGGGAAGGACAGCCTGGAGCGTACTGCGGCGGATCCGGAACCGGAGGCACCTTTGCAGGAAATTTTAAAGACGCTTGTAGACGAAGCCGTGGCCCGGGGATTGTGCGGGGAGTCAGTTAGTGAACGGGATCTTTTTGACACGGCCATCATGGGCTTGTTAACGCCCCGGCCCCGGGAAGTGATCAGTCAGTTTAAACACCGGTATTGCCAGTCTCCCCAGAAAGCCACAGACTGGTTTTATCAATTCAGCCAGGACACCAATTATATCCGGAGGGACCGGATGAGTAAAAATTGTCACTGGCTGACAGCCACAGCCTACGGGGATTTGGATGTCACCATTAACCTGGCAAAACCGGAAAAAGATCCCAAGGCCATTGCCGCAGCGCTTAAGGCACCTGAAGGGGAGAATGCCTATCCTCAATGTCAGCTGTGCTGGGAAAACGAAGGGTATGCCGGACGGTTGGATCATCCCGCAAGACAGAATCACCGGGTTATTCCCATTAGCATCGGCGGAAAAACCTGGGGGTTTCAATATTCCCCTTATGGATATTATAACGAACATTGCATTGCGTTTAATAAAGAGCACATTCCGATGAAAATCGACCGGCAAGCGTTCCGGAAACTCTTTGATTTTGTTACGCTTTTCCCCCATTACTTTATCGGATCCAATGCAGATTTGCCGGTGGTGGGCGGCTCGATTCTTACCCACGATCACTTTCAGGGGGGGCGGTGTACCTTTGCCATTCAGCGTGCGCCGGTTCAAAAAAAGCTGTATTTTAAGGGCTATGAGGATATTGAGGCAGGGCGGGTTCGATGGCCGATGACGACCATCCGTCTGACCGGGAAAGAACCGGAACGGCTGATCGCCCTGGCCGATCACGTTTTAAAAACCTGGCGGGATTACAGTGACCGGTCTGTCGGTATTCTGGCCGAAACCGAAGGAACGCCCCACAATACCATTACCCCCATTGTCCGCCGCATAGCAAAGGATTTTCAGATCGATCTGGTCCTGCGCAATAACCGGACGACAGCGGAATACCCCCTTGGGATTTTTCATCCCCATCCCCAGTATCACCATATAAAAAAAGAAAATATCGGATTGATCGAAGCCATGGGCCTCGCGATTCTGCCGGCCCGGCTGAAACGGGAGCTGACTCTGGTGGAAGAAGGGTTGGTTGTCGGTACCGATTTGGAAAAGAATGAGATGACTGCAAAACACGCGTCCTGGGCCAAAGCCATTGCCCATGCCCATCCCGGGTTGTCAAAAGCAAATGTGGGTGCGATTGTTCGCCAGGAGACCGGAAAAGTCTTTTGCCGCGTATTGGAAAATGCCGGGGTCTATAAAAATGACGCAGCCGGGGACCAGGGCTTTTCCCGTTTGATCGCTGCGGTTAACGGAAGGAAATAAAATGAGGATTTTAAAAGAACATTTTGGAAAAACCGGCCGGGGACAGGATGTAGAGGCTTATACGCTTGTGGGGCCACAAATTTCTGCCAGGGTCCTGACTTACGGTGGGATTCTTCAGATGCTTTCTCCCTTTGGCCGGGATGTGGTGCTGGGGTTTGACACGGTTTCCGGCTACGAAGCCCAGGACAAATATATCGGCGCGGTCGTTGGCCGGGTCGCGGGACGGATCGGAAGCGGCCATTTTACGGCAGATGGGATTCCCAGAACCGTTTCGGTCAATAACGGGCCGCACTGTCTCCACGGCGGAACCACAGGCTTTAATCAAAAAATTTGGGAAGCATCGGTTAAAGGGAATGCCCTGTGCCTTACCCTGGAAAGTCCCGACGGTGACGAAGGCTTTCCAGGAAGGCTTCAGGTTCAGGTAACCTACCGGCTGACACCGGAAAATGGGCTGCAAATTACCTATCAGGCAGAGACCACCCGGGTAACGCCGGTGAGTTTAACCAACCACAGCTACTTTAACCTGAACGGACAAGGCGTCAGTGATTATAAGTGGCCGGGAACTCAGGGAAAAAATACCATTCTCAATCACACCCTTCAGATTCCTGCCCAAACGGTTCTGGAAAACGATGAGACCTCTCTCCCCACGGGGAAAAGGTTTCAGGTTAAGGGCACGCCTTTTGATTTTACCCGGGCCAAAACCCTTGGCGCAGATATCGGTGTCGTTGACGAACAGCTTCGCCGGGGCCGGGGGTATGATCACACGTATCTCATTCATGAAAAAAGCACAGCGCCTCTGAGTCGTTTTGCTACCCTTGCGGTGCCGGACCTCACGATGGACGCCTTAACGACGCAGCCTGGTTTTCAGTTGTACAGCGGCAATTGGCTTGCAGGGGAACAGGGAAAGGGCAAGATACCCTACATTCCCCGTTCCGGGGTGGCCCTGGAGGCTCAGGGTTGGCCCGATGCGGTAAATCACCCCGATTTTCCCAGTGTGTGGCTTACCCCGGGCAGCCGGTATGAACAAACCACAGAATACCGTTTTAGACGATAAAAGAGACGGATACCTAAAAAAGGATAAGGCCCTAAGGGCCTTATCCTTTTTTAGTGCTGCGGCGCTCCCTGTTCCGGGCGTCTGGGTCCGACAGCCAGGACAAAAACGCCTGTCATGATTTGCAGCGAGTAGTTAAAAAGCTGATACCGGATGTGAAACCCGTAGTTGGAAGTCCCGGCGTAGAGCAGGGACTGGAGAATCACAAAGGTAACGAGCCCGCCCCACAGCAAGTTGTAATCGGTGAGGTAGCGGTGATTTTGAAGGGTTGCCCCCCCCAGCAGGATCAGTAAAAACCAAAAAGTCATCTCGGCGACCGTCATGTACACCAGCGCAGGACCAGGGGTGCCATAGCGAAGCCGGTTCCAGGTGAGATCGGTGGTGGCGACGGTGTGAACGGTACAGACATTAAAAATTTCCGGGGAGAACACGTTCCACGAAAAATCCCGGAAGACGCTTTTGGCAACCCGGCCAAAATCATGGATCAGAACGGTTTGCCACATGGCGTCCAAAATCTGATCGTAGTGGTCCGGGTCTTTTTTTAAAATTTTGGCGCAGGTGGTATTGGTGTTGAGCTGCCACTTATCGTTATAGACGGCGTCTTCCCGGGTGAGAACCGCTTTGACGCTGTCCGGCATGGCGTCGTAGTTGTCGGCGGTGTGTTTGTACACAATGCGCTGGAACAAGGCCGTGTGGATCGAGGGCGGCAGAC
>JAQWCN010000124.1 GCA_028705955.1 Eubacteriaceae bacterium | reverse complement strand
TGCGGGAACCAAAACTTTCTTGGTTCTTACATGACTCTGGCGTTGCCAGTGGCCTTTTACGCCGTGCTGAAGGAGGGCAAATGGGCCTATTTGCCGGCGGGTCTGGTTTATTTTGGTCTGTTGTGCAGCAACACCCGGGGAAGCTGGATCGGCGCCTGTCTGATGTTTTGCATCATGGTGGTGCTGTATTGGAAAGAAAAGGGATGTTCCCGGCTGATCGTCGCTCTGTGTCTGATTTTTGCCGGCATTACTCTGCTGTATTTTTTGACGAACACCAGCTTTGTCGGACGTTTTGAAAGTTTTTCCAGCGTCGTTGCCCGGGGATTCATCTATTCCATCGTTATGAAACTTATTGCCATGCGTCCGTTAACAGGCTGGGGCATTGAGTCACTGGATCTGGTTATAATGGACACATTTCGTCAGGAGGTCATTGATTATTATGGCTACTACGCTCCGATTGACAAGGCCCATTGTGAAATCCTCCAGGTGGCGGTGTGCAGCGGAATTCCGGCGGCGGCAGCCTTTGTGGGAACCCAGGTTTCCACGGTAGTCCGGGGGATTCGCCACTTTGAACGCTGGGCACCCTGGTCACCGTTGCTTTTTTCTGTCGCCGGCTATATGGTCGCCGCCCTGTGGAATATCTCCAATGTCAACGTTGCACCGGTTTTTTGGATTTTTTGCGGAATGATTGTATCCATGACGAACCAACAAGAAGCGATGGCAATAAAAGCGGGTGAAAAATAAAAGGGAGAATCCTTGTAATTGGGATGTTTGTTTGAGTGAAGTGAACTCAAAAAAACCAATTTCATAACAAGCGGTCAAAAATAAGCTCCGGGCAGCCCCGGGGCTTATTTTTTCCTGTTCTTTCGGGTTTTCTCTTGTATCCCGGGGCTGACAGATTTATAATAAATATAAAGTATTAGGTGCGAAAAAAGGAGGCGAAGGGAAATGAAAAAAAGACAGTTCAGACAGGCCGGGTTTACGCTGGTGGAAATCATCGTGGTGCTGGTGGTGCTCGCCATCCTCGCCGCCTTTACCATTCCGGCCATGCTGGGCTTTGTGGAAGACGCGCGAAGCAAGGCGACCATCGCCCAGGCCCGGGAAGTGTATACGGCGGGACAGAGCGCGGCAGGAGAAATGTATGGGGTATACGACGGAGGAACGCTCACCGAGGAGGCCTATTCCGATTACAAGCAAACCTTCGCCCAGAAGATTGTCGACTTGGTGGGGTCAGATCTGGGAATCACCAAAGCCGTCGGCGGCAATAACCCTCAGGCTTCGGATAATTCCCTGGAAGTCGGAACCAAATTTACGTTGTTTTACAGCGATGCGAATAAAATCGCCCAAAACCGGAATAAATTTTACCATGCGTCTGCGGCAAAGGTCTGGATTGATTCGACCCTGGAAGGGGCGGTTACCACGAGTCTGGATTTCCATGTCAAGGCGGTCTGGTTTGTGGACGGGTCTAAAAAATACCTGGTTGAAATTCTAGAGGATCCGACCTTTGGCGGCCCCAAAACCACGGTCTACAAACGGTCGGGCGATACCTGGCAGGCGATGTAATGTACGGGGCCCGGGGTGACGGCAGAAATTTAAAAAGGGATAAAGGCAAAAAGTTTTGCCAACAGTGAACCACGGAGTCATTCCGTGGTTTTTTAGTTCCATCCGGGTTTAAGGGAGAGCCGGTATAATACCATCAATGGAAAAGAGGAAAGGAAGGGTTTATGACGACGACAGCCCACAATATCAATACCCTCGCCGCGTTTTGCGGCCGGCGGGATGTTAAGACACTGACCCGGGAGGCTTTGAAAGAACAGTTCGGGTTTGAGCAGGCCGATGTCATGGTGCTTTTTGGCGGCAGTATTCTCTGCGGCGGCGACGTGCTGGCCCGGGCCATGGAAGAAGGAGTTGCGGCTCACTATATCATCAGCGGCGGGGCTGGGCACACCACAGAGGCGCTGCGGGAACAGGCCCGCAAGGTCTGTCCGGAAATCTGGAAAGAAAATCCGGAGGCCGAAAGCGAAGCGGAGATCTTTGCCGCTTATCTTCAATGCACAACCCGGTGGGTGCCCGACGCCCTGGAACGGGAATCCACCAATTGCGGCAACAATATCACCAACGTGCTGGCGCTGTTAAAAGAGCGGGGCATTTCGGCAAACCGGATGATTATTGCCCAGGACGCCACCATGCAGCAGCGCATGGACGCGGTGCTCAGAAAGTTTGCGCCAGACACGGTGATTGTGAATTACGCCACCTATCAGGCGGTGGTTGAGGAAGTTGACGGGCGGCTCCGGTTCACCCGGGATATTCCGGGCATGTGGGAAATGGACCGCTACCTTTCCCTGCTTATGGGTGAGATCCCCAGGCTGACCAACGACCGGGAAGGTTACGGCCCGAAAGGGAAAAACTATCTGGCGGCCGTGGCAATCCCCCGGGAGGTCCGGAAAGCCTTTGATGCGTTAAAGGCGGAGAATCCCGGCCGGATCCGGAAGGCGAATCCCCAATTTGCGTCCAGGGCGTAGCGTGAAGGCCAATCCATTTTGGAATTTGTTAAAGTCCGGGATGAAAAACAAATTTTTTTAAATGATGTGTTTTTCAAAGACAATTGCTAACGGTTTTCATTGAAAAGCGGTACAAGAAATGGTATAATATTTTGAGATAAATTAGTTTGAAATGACTTCAAACAAGATTTAAAAAGTAAATGATAACGAGAGAAAGCAGAAAAAAAGATGAGTGAGAAACCACAGCAGGATCAGCAACAAAAAGAACAGCAGGATCAGCAGCAGACCGAAAAACCGGATCGGGATACCGCTCAAAAAGATGAGCAACCAACCCGGGCCAAGTCGCTTTTTGGTAAAAAAACCCATAAGGCCAATAAGCCTGCAAAAGCGGTCAGCAAGAAAACGGCCTATCTCATTTGTGCCCTTTGCGCCTTGTCGGTGGTCGCGGTGATTTTTTATCCGCTGTTGTCCGGGGAGCAGGTTAAATCCTATTCCGATCTCAATTCGGATACGTCTTCGGGGCCGGAGGTCCAGTATTCGTCATCGGATAAAAATAAAATGTGCATCGAAACCATGGCGGCGCTCATCGCTTACGAAGATGATAACGGGGTGGAACGAACCCTCCGCAATTATTTCTACGGCAGCACCTTAAGCGGATCCCGGTCTCAAAAGGATTCCTGTATGTATTCTGCAGACGGCCAGGTGGGGAAAAAGATAGACCGGCAGCTGGCAGAAATCATGGGGATTTCGGAGTCAAAGTTTAATCATAATTATACCTGGCTGATTCAGGTTAATCACAAAGGGGATGTTTATGACGGGGATACTTATGGGTATTCCATTTACTGGGCGCAGCAGGCGCTGACCAGCGAAGATATAGACAAGCCGATTGACGTGATTTGTTACAATACCAAAACGCAAACGTATGAAAATGGGACAATGGAGGCACGGCATGTCGATAATATCAATGTTGCGCTAAAAGCGGATACTTTTGAGGCAGAATAAGACAAGTCAAAACCGTCATCCAGATGAGACGTTTTCCGGATGACGGTTTTTTCATCCAAATTGAAATTTTTGTGCAAAAACTAAGGTAAAGTGGAAAAGATATGGTAAAATAATGTCTAATCATCAGGTGACAGAGATGAAACGAAAAGAAACGAAAAAAAAGATCAGATGGGATGCCCGGAAAAAAAAGATATTCGCCGCGACGCTGCTTGTGGTTGTCGCATTTATCGCTGTATCCTTTTGGGATTTTCAGGTACGGGTTCAGCGGCGAATTGGTACGCTTTCTTCCCAAAGTATGAATCAGATTGCAAAGACGGCGGCTCAAAATATCGTGTATGAAACCAATGACGATGGGCGGTTGTTAAAATCCACTGGCCAGGCGATCGAATTGAAGGGAGATCAGGATGATGCCATTCAGTCGGTTTTAAAAGGGCTGCAGGGCAATCAAAGTGATACACCGTTTGAAGGCGTTGCTTTTATTAAACCAGACGGGTCCGTGATTCCCAGCGATGACAATGCGGCGGCTTGTGTGGATGATGGAGTGAAGGCGAAAGCCGCAGAGTGTATGGCCGGGGGATCGAAAACCCAAACACTCAATGAGGAATCATTGAGCGGCTTTTATACCTCCCCCAAAAACAAGGATGAACGCCTTTTCTATTTGCTGGTTCCGGTGATGAAAGAGGAGCAGATGACCGGGGTGCTCGTTGGCTTTTACGGTGAGGACGGGCTTTCGATGTCAGGGAATGACAATACCAATCAAACCCATGTAACAGTGCTGAGTCCCACTGGGATTGTGATTGCCGGACAGCGGGACGCCACTGCGGTTACTGCAGCGGCAAAAAATGGTCAGTTTCCCGCCCGAAAAGGGGAAAGCAGCGGGACGTTTACCGATGAAAGTGGGGAGGCGATCCGTTATGCGTACAGCATTTCGGGAGAGGCCAATCAGTACGTTGCCGTTGCTTATTCTTCGGAATCGGTATTCAGCAGCTTCAGTTCCGAGCTGGGGGTGGTCGCTTTTGAACTGCTTCTTCGGATTTTGCTGGCTGTGGGGATTTTGGTGGCTTATATTTGGTATATGATCCGCCAGACACAGCAGGAAGAAGAAGCCATTATCGAAAAGAAAGCCAACGAGAATGGCCGGTTCCGGGTACTTCTGGAAAGTATCGAAGTCCTTTATTTTGAATGGGATCTGAAAGAAAACACCATCCGGGCTTCCGAAAAATGGGAGCGGATGACAGGGTATGAGCCCACCGTGGACCGGTTTGAAGACGGGATGATCGTGGAAGAGGCGGAAAGCATTTCGCTGATGGGCATGTTTATGATGCTCTCTGCCGAAGAACGCTACGCCGAAGACGATTATCACTTTATCATCAAGGGCGGCCGCAGCCGCTGGGGACACTTGCGCCTGCTCAGTGTGCCGGGAGATGATGGGGAAATTGCTTATATCATGGGAATCATCGTGGATATCG
>JAQWCN010000123.1 GCA_028705955.1 Eubacteriaceae bacterium | reverse complement strand
TAAAGGTTTCCCGGTCTTTGGCGTGATGCCCGACGATCATGGTCGTCCCCGGATCACACTGCAAAACGTACCAGCATTCTGTCTTTCCAAGGGATCCATTTTCGTTTACCTTTGCGTAGGCATCGTCCGGATGAACCTGAATACTCAGATCTTCTTTTGCATCAATAATTTTGATCAGCAGGGGGAACCGGTCTCCGGGCAAATTGCCAAAGAGTTCCCGGTGTTGGTCCCACAGTTCGCTGAGGTGCATCCCGGCCCAGGGGCCGTCCTTCACCACGCAATCCCCATGGGGATGGGCGCTGATCGCCCAGCATTCCCCTGTATTGGGGCTGGGAATCGGATAGCCGTATTCTTTGGCCAGTTCATCCCCGCCCCATATTTTTTCTTTAAATACAGGTTCAAGAAAAATTAATTCGCGCATGACGTCAGCCTTTTATATACATCAATGAAATCTTCCGCAACGATCCGGAACGTTTCAGCCATCATCATTTGATCTTCCGCATGCATCAGCAGCAGGGAAAATTCAGCTTTCTGTTCTCCCGCCGCATCTTTCTGCAGCATATCCACATGAGCGGTATGGCCTTCCTGATACATTTCATTTCCCTGATCGATCAGAGCCGCCGCTTCTTCATAATCGCCGGTCTTTGCTTTTTCAATCGCACCAATATAGGCAGATTTTGCTGCGCCGACTGTCGAAATGATTTCAAAGCATACTGCTTCCATGCCTTCCATTATTTAAAGTCCTCCATGGTTTTAAATGCCTTGTCCAGAACCTTCTGGGCATTCATCATGCCATAATCCCGCATGTCAATCACATCGACAGGAATCCGGCCGTTGACATCTTTTTCCATATTGCCCTTTTCAAATCCGACCTGGGGTCCTAACAGGACGATATCTACATCGTCAATCTTATCCATCGCATTGGCTAAAGGCTGGGCTTCCACCTGTGCGTCAAGATTTTTTTCCGCAACCACTTTCTGCATCTTCTGAACCAGCAAACTCGTTGACATTCCTGCATTACACACCAGCAAAATCTTTTTCATTTTTTTCTCCTCTCAAGAAAAATAATTTAACTTTAACCGGTCCGGGGCCGGACCGAAATGCCGGACCGCCGCCCCGTAACCGTCAAAACCATCGATTAGCCAATAACGAATCCCACGCTGCTTATGCTTCTTCGTTTTCCAACGCCATCTGGCGTGCTGTCACTTTTTCAGATACCTTCATGAATGGGAGGTACAAGAAAACGCCGATAATAACGATAACCAGTTGAAGGACAATGGCGCGCCAATCCCCGCCGGTTGCTAAAAAGCCACTGACAAACACCGGTGTGGTCCAGGGTGTCAACACAACACACGGATTCACTAAACCAATGGATGTCGCAAAATAAGCCAGGGAAATACCAATAACCGGCAACAGAATAAAGGGAAGCATCAGTGCCATATTAAAGACGATAGGATAACCAAAGATAATTGGTTCGTTAATGTTGAACACACCGGGAACCGCTGCCATTTTTACAATATCCTTGGTCGGTTTGTACTTCCCAAAGATCAGGGTTGCAATCATCAGACACAAGGTACATCCGGATCCACCAATCAGTCCAAAACTGGTGACCAGAGAAACATTCATGATATGAGGAATAGCCTGATGTGCCGCAAAAGCAACCATATTATCATTGATATTGGCAATCAGCAGGGGTTCAAGAAGTACGCCGTAAATAACCGCCTGGTGAATCCCAAGGGTGAAGAGTAAATTCCCTACACTGTAAATCAACAGACATCCTGCCAAACTGGTATTCACATTTCTCAACGGTTCCTGAACCATTTTAGAAATCAATGTGATTAAATCCGTATTGCCTGCAACACTAAGGATTGCTGCAATAATACCAAAACATGCCAAAACAATCAAGTTAGGAATCAAAACATTGAAAGATTTTTCAACTGCCGGAGGCACGCCTTCTCCCAGATGAATCTGAAGTTTTTTAACACTGGAAATCCGGATAAAAAATTCCGTTGCCAGAAGCCCGATGATAATACCGGCAAACATCCCGCTGGTACCCAGATTTTTAAAGGTTAAAACCCCGGTGACCATAGCGGTTTTATCCGCATTGCTCGCCAGTGTTGCTTCCGTATTCAGCGGCATCATGACAATCAGCGCCGCCAGGGAAATAACCGCCGCGGCAATCGGATTATCAAAACGCTTGTTTTTAGATAGACAATAGCCAATCACCGGCGCGATCGCCAGCCCGGCAATATTTAATGTACCGTTGACCAGCAGATTGCCCCACACCTGCGCATTGGTCAGAATTGGGTCTTTCATAAAAAGTGGAAAAATAACATTATTAATCAGCACGGCAATCCCGGCTAAAATATACAGCGGCATAATGGTTGCAAATGCATCCCGCAATGATCTTAAGTGAATTTGATTCCCCACTTTTGCAGCGACCATCGCAAACTTGTCCAGAAACGCCCGTCCTTTTTTTTCTTTTGCAGTTTCTTCAGCCATTTTATTCTCCTTTTCTCCTGTAAATGGTTTATTATAATTGCATTACTCTATTAAAATATGGTATTAAATAATTTCGTTATTTTCTGTAACGGTCTTGAGCCAGTGAGCCGATTTTTTAAGATGTCTGTTATAATCGTCCATCAATCCCACTTCGATCAAACCGTATCTGTTTTTAAAAGCATTATTCCAGGACCAATTGTCAATCAATCCCCAGTAATGATACCCCACGCAATTGGCGCCTTCTTCAATCGCTTTGGCAATCCAGGTCAGATGATCACGAATAAATTCAATCCGGTAGTCATCCTGGATTTCTCCCGCTTCATTTTTAAAACGGTCTTCATGTTCAACGCCCATCCCGTTTTCTGAAATATAGAATTTCAAACCCGGATAATCATTTTTTAATTTCAGGCCAAAATCATAAATGCCCTTGGGATAAATTTCCCATCCCCGGTACACATTCATCTTCCGTTCCGGCCAGATGTACGGATCCGCAAAAACGGGAAGTCCATTGGCATCCACCGGTTTTGCAGGAGCCTGAACCCGTGTCGGCTGATAGTAATTAAAACCAAGCCAATCGACAACGCCTTCTTTTAAAATGGCTTCGTCCCCGGGATGCTTATCAATCACCACGCCTTTTTCTTCCAGTGTTGTCAAAACATCTTCCGGCAGATGACCTTCCGCCACCAGATCCAGCCACCAGCGATTATGCATACCGTCGGTCATTCTCACCGCTTCCAGATCTGCTTCGCTGGGATTATCTTTGGTGTAAGGCGGTGCAAAACAGTTGATCAACCCGATTTTTCCATCGCTGCGCATGGTTCCCGCCGCCTGGGCTTTTCTGAATTCGCCAACTGCCAGGCTGTGTGCCAGTGCGATATTGTACTGGGTATTTAAACTTCTTTGAATGTCTTTTATAAAAGGATACCACAACCCGTCCCGATAACGTTGTTCCGGTTCCACAATCGGTTCATTAAATGTGAACCAATACTTAATTTCCTTTCCAAAGGTTTCAAATGCGACCTTTGCGTAATGGGCATAAGCTTCAACCACTTCCCGGCTTTCCCATCCACCCCGTCTAAATAAATAAGCGGGCATATCAAAGTGATACAGGTTGATAAAAACCTCGATGTCATATTTCTTTGCGGTTTCAAAAACTTTGTGGTAAAAAGCAGCACCTTCCTGATTCAGTTTTCCGTCCTGGTCCAACAGACGGCTCCACTGAATGGATGTCCTGAAGGATTTAAGCCCCAACGATTTCATTAGCCGGATATCTTCTTCGTACCGGTGATAAAAATCATTGCCCACATAAGATCCCACACGGTTGTAAAAATCTTCGATCGCCAGATCCGACCAGGTGTCCCAAATGTTTTCCAGCTTGCCATCTTTTTTATAGGCCCCTTCTGTTTGTGGACCGGACATGGCTGCACCAAAGAAAAAATCCTTTGGCAGTTTTATCTTCCCCATTACGCTCTCCTTTTTAAATAATATATTTTTGTTATCTAAAAGATATATCTTTATCTATATAATAACATGTTTTTAAAGGAATTCAAGCTTTTTTAATACCTGCAATTTTTTTGCAAAAAAATAGAAGTATGAAAATTTTCATACTTCCAATGTGCCTGATTCAGGCATTCTCCCGGACACTGATACTGTAAAACTCATACGTGTTACCGGCGTGTCGTGTTGTGGAATATTCAAAGATCCGTCCATCCTTCAGGAAGGCCACCTGTTCCACTTCCAGCAAGGGAATGTGATCTTCAAGGGAGAGCCGTTCTTTTTCCAACACGGTTGGCATCACCGCCCGGACGGTCCGGTGGGCGCTGTAAACCGTCAGGCCCAGTTCCTTTTCAATATGATGATAAATGGACGCTTCCACATCTTCTTTTTTTAACCCCGGGATCACATCGATGGGCATGTACGTATATTCAATCACCTTGGGAACCCCGTCTGCCAGGCGTGTCCGGCAAATCTGGTACACAAAATCCCCGGAGGTAATCTTGAGTTTATCCGCAACTTTTTCCGATGGCGAAACGATTGAAAAATCGTGGACAACGCTGGTCACCCGCACCGGCGTGTTGGCATAATCCGCACTGAATCCGCTGAGCTGGCTGGACATTTCCGGGAAGGACTGCAACGCGCCAATCTCAATATTTTTAACAAAGCTTCCGGCGCCCCGGCGTTTGACAATCAGCCCTCTGAGAACCAGTAAGTCCATCGCCTTTTTAACCGTAATTTTGCTCACCCCGTACGTATCACACATCTCTGTGACCAGGGGGATCTGTTCGTTGGGTTTGTATTCACCCTGTTCTATTTTAGACTGCACGTCTTCAGCAATCTTTTCATATTTCGTCATGATGTCACCCTCTCATTTCACATTCAATTTCAATGCTTTTATCATTATAGCACGACCATTCATATAAAAGGAATGTTTTTTTAATTAAAAAGATAATGTTTTTATAAACTAAAGAAATTGTAAAACAAGGGTGAAACCTCCATTGCCTTTCGCCGTTATCCTTCCTTATAAACAAAAGGCCCCG
>JAQWCN010000019.1 GCA_028705955.1 Eubacteriaceae bacterium | reverse complement strand
TATTTTTTATGTTTGGATGAAATGACGCTGCAAAAAGTAGAAATCTATTTTTCAGAAATTCTTTCTGTGATGGGCGGACGACGTTCGAAGGGTCAAAAAATAATAACAGATCCGATTTTGGGAGCGGAAGCCTTTGGAATGGATGAAGAATCCCGGGTGTATTATGGCGATTTGACCATTCCGGAAAATTTATTTATGATCGGAACCATTAGCAGTGAAGCAGTGGAAGAAGAGATCAGTGCCAAGCTTTTGGATCAATCTTCAGTGATTGAACTGGGTCAGCCAGATCTTAAATTGATGCCGGCACCAAATGCAACACCCAAAGTGATGGCTTGGGGAAGTGAATTTTTAAAACGGGATATCTTTCATCTTTCAACAGTCACGAATCACCGGAAAATGATTGTTGAAGTGATCACACTTCTGGATGCGATGAACGGGATCTTGTCTAAAGCGGATGCCCAAATTGGTTTTAGGGTTAGGGATGAAATCTGCTACTATTTGTATTACAATGCGGAGTACGGTCTGATGACCCAGGAAGCAGCGCTGGATTATGCCATCACGCAAAAACTCCTGCCGCGTATTTCCGGAAATTCATCTGAAACCGAAAATGTACTGATTGATTTATTTAAAATATGTGCCGGGACTCAGGCGGATACAGCGATTAAAACATATTCCGGAGAAGGTGGATTATTCCCGCATTGTGCCAATAAATTGAGTCAAATGGATCACGCATTTAACCAAACAGGAAAAGTATCTTACTGGAAAAACAAATAGTGCACGGGAATAAGGACAATTTGATTTTTTTCATGAATCTTAATCTTTTCATAAAATTTTCAATCTTTTGAAGTAATACTATGAATTTTTAAGGTTTGTCAGTTAAACTAAAAAAAAATCAAAGGAGACTTTTTATTAACATGGAAAGACAAAAAATTGGTTGGAAGCCGATTGTCCTGTACGTTTTTGCTATTATTTTTGCAGTGTATTCAATTTATTCTCTGGTTAGTACAGCTCAGTATATCGGTCAGATGGTTGCGGCGCAATACATTGTTGTCAGCGAAAGTTTGTCACAAATTATTGCATACTTTGTAACAAATGTTGGCGCGTATATTTTCTACGCATTGGTGATGGCAGCATTGGCCTACATCATTGATGTAAAAGAAAGAGGCCTGGCTCCCAAAAAAGAAAAGGCACCAAAAGCGTCTAAAAAGAAAAAAGAAGCCAAAGCATCTTCAAAAGAAAAAGAAGAAGATAACAAAACAGATGCTTCTGATGAAAAAAAATCAGAAAAAGATTCTGATGCAGAAACCGAAGATAAAGAATAATCTGTAATAAAAAAGACAAAAACAAGTGAATTGTTTTTGTCTTTTTTATTACAACAAATTGATAAATAAGGATGAAAGCTTCAATCGTCCTGGAAATTAAAAAGCCCAGTTCCCATTGATAAAGATGGGTGTTTCCACTCCGTTTTTATCCAGCCCCGTGATGGAGAGATCCTGGGTGCCAACCATAAAATCGACATGGGTGGTGGATACATTAAGACCGGCCGCTGCCAGTTCTTCCGGGGTCATGTTTTGACCATTTTGAATACAGGTGGGATAAGCAGAACCCAAAGCAAAATGGCAGGAGGCGTTTTCGTCAAACAGCGTATTGTAAAACAACAAATTTAAGTTTGAAATGGGAGAATCATAGGGGACAAAAGAAATTTCCCCCAGCATGTTTGAACCCGGGTTGGCTTCGATAAGACTCTTGAGCGCATCTTCGCCCTTCTGAGCACTAAAACGGGTCACAACCCCGTGCTTAAAAGTCAATGAAAAATGATCAATCATTTGACCATTGTAGATTAAAGGATGAGAGCTGGCCAATGTTCCATTAATTCGGTTTTTATCCGGGGCACAGAATATTTCTTCAGTGGGAATATTCGGGAAGAAAGGATGACCATCCACGGCTGTTTCCTGGCCGCCGGCCCAGATGTGATTCTTGGGCATTCCAACTTTGATATCCGTTCCCGTGGCATTGCGATAAATAAAAGCGTCAAATTGGTGTGCGTTTAAAAATTCGCTCCGGGCTTTAAAACTGTCATTGTGTTTTTCCCATGCATCTACCGGATCCTTTACATCGGAGCGGGTCGTTTTAAAGATAGCATCCCATAACGCCTCAACAGCCTGATCCTGGGAAAGTTCCGGAAACACTTTTTGGGCCCATCCAGGGGTGGGGACAGAAATAACACACCAACGGATTTGATTGTTGATGACGGCCAGATGGTATTTTTTTGCTGCGTTTTGAACAGCGTTGGAGGCAGCCTTCACTTTTTCAGCATTGACACCAGCCATTACAGAGGGGTCTTCTGCGTAAATGGAGATTGCAGCGTCGTGATGATCAACAGCCGAATCTGAACGTTCCTGCCACCAGTGCGGAATGGATGTTAAAGTTTCCGTATCTGCATAATCGTAACGCAGACGGGCGAATTTTTCATCATTGTAACGAATGGTGACATCCCCGGCGCCACGTTTAAAGGCACATTCGGCCACTAGTCTTGCAAAATCGGCGCATGCGATGGGTGTACTGATAATTAAATGTTGGCCCTGTTGAATATTGACACCCAGAGCAACCGTTAGATCAGCCAGATGTTGCTGTTTTTCTTTAAAATTCATCATTTATATCCTCTTTTCGTTTGGAGTTAATGCTTTCAGTTCTTACCGGATTTCTCCGGTAATCTTCATTATAACATTTTTGGTTCGCCATAATCGATCTGAAATTATTTGCCTGAATATCCAAATTTAAAGAACAACGCTGAATTCGGTCCAGACGGGTCTGATTCGTTCTTAGATTGGTTAAAATCGGGATATCGCTATGATCACGAATATGGGCAAGCAGTTCCTGTCCCTGACGGTTAAAAGCGAGAACCCGGAGATAAGGCTTAGTCTCTTCGAGGAGCTGGATCAATTCATTTTGATGACGGTTTAACGCCAGGTTCATTAAAATTCGCCGGATACGGCTCTTGGGAATGCGTTTTGAAGAGACTGTTTGGAGGATTTCTTCCAGGGATGTTGCTTTCTCCAGACTTTTTTTAAGAGCAAATTCCAGACCTTCACCAACATCGGGCAACCGGCGGATTTCTGACAGATCTGTTGTTGCCAGCCGTGCAATAATAAACTTTTCATAATTGGTAACAAGAAGAGGATATTGGTTGGTTTCAAACTCATGGCAGTCATAAGGAATAAAAGGGGCACAATCCGTTAGCGGCTGGTCGGAATTCAAAAGACAGTGGCGGATCCAGGAAGCGCTGACGGTATTGTTAACGGGATTATGTTCATGATGGGATGCACCCTTTCGCATAAAAGTGATGGGTGTGATGGAACTGTTTATTTTGGACAGTGCTTTTAGATACTCAAGAGCCAGAATATTATTAGGTTGTTCGGAAATAGTGGCGGCTTCAGCTCCTAATAAATCCGAGAGAGCCAGGGTTCGGGAATGGGCAAAAGATTCTCCGGCTTTTAAATACTGGCTGAGTTTCCATCGAAAAGCTGGCGGTTCTTTTAAAAGAAGCTCGGCAATCGGGTTTAAACTGTCAATTCGCCCGGCTTCTGACCCAAAAGAAAGATAATCAACCGTTTGGGTTGCGGAAAGGATGGTTATAGCGCCCAGCGCAAAAATATCGGCACGTTGGCCGGAGCAAATTGCCGGTAGTTCACAGACTAAATCGGCACCACCCTCAATGGCGTGTTCAGCCCGCTGCCATTTGTTCTGTACCGCAAAAGAGCCTCTTTGCACAACACTGCCACTCATAAGGATCAGGGTATGTGTCGCTCCGGATAAAACCTTTGAGCGGTCGATATGCCAGACATGTCCGTTATGAAAGGGATTGTATTCGGCAATGATTCCTAAAACTTTCATTACTCCTCCTGAGAAACCAAATTTTTAATATATTATTACAAAATAATGATGGTCGGATTGATTAATTACTGCTATTATTATATAAGAGTATTATTAAGAGAAATCAAAATAATATTATCTATCATTATAATTTAAAATTGTTATGGAGAAAAGGAGAAACGTAAATTATGAAAGTACTCGTCATTAACTGCGGCAGTTCATCATTGAAGTACCAAATGCTCGATATGACTACTGAAAAAGTGTTAGCCAAAGGTCTTGCCGAAAGAATCGGAATTGATGGTTCTGTGGTGACACACCAGCCGGCAGGAAAAGACAAGGTAAAATTTGAACGTCCCATGGAAACGCACAAGGACGCGTTGGATATTATTATGAAGGCTTTGGTGGATCCCAATCACGGTGTGTTAAAGAGTCTGAAAGAAATTGATGCAGTGGGTCACAGAACCGTTCACGGTGGTGAAACCTTTGCTTCTTCGGTTATCATTAATAATGACGTCATTAAGAAGATGGAAGACTGCAGCACCCTGGCACCTCTTCACAATCCCGCCAATTTAATTGGGATCAGCGCATGTCAGGAAGTTTTACCGGATGTACCAATGGTTGCTGTTTTTGATACAGCGTTCCATCAGACCATGCCGGCAGAAGCTTATATGTATTCATTGCCTTACGAAATCTATGAAAAATTCCGGGTTCGGAAATATGGGTTCCACGGAACCTCGCATCGCTTTGTAACCTTAAAAGCAGCAAAATTGCTGGGCGAAAACATTGGCAATTTGAAACTGATTTCCTGCCATTTGGGCAACGGCGCCAGTATTGCGGCGGTCCGCTATGGAAAATGCATCGATACATCCATGGGGTTAACACCCTTGGCCGGACTTGAAATGGGAACCCGCTGCGGGGATATCGACCCGGCGATTTTACCGTTCCTTTATAAAAAAGGCTATTCCATGGAAGAAATGGATCGTATGATGAATAAAGAATCCGGGATTCTTGGTGTTTCTGGCGTCAGTTCTGATTTCCGTGACGTGGAAGCCGCAGCAAGAGAAGGCAACAAACGTGCTAAACTTGCCCTGGACATCTTCTTTTATAATGTTAAAACAACCATTGGATCTTATGTCGCAGCGCTGGACGGAGTGGATGGCATCATCTTTACCGCAGGTCTTGGCGAAAACTCATCATTTTCACGCCAGAAAATTTGCAGCGGCTTAAAATACTTAGGAATTCAATTGGATGAAGAAAAGAATAAAAAACGTGGCGAAGATATTATTATCACAACGCCGGATTCGATGACCAAGGTCATGGTTATCCCAACCAATGAAGAACTGATGATTGCCAGAGATACCGTCGAATTAGTCTCAAAAATGAAATAACCGTAAAAATACGGGAATAATAAAGAAATTTTCTTGACAAAATGGGCGGATCTCATTTATAATGAGGTTTGCCCATTTGGAGTTTATAAATGAAAATAAAACAATCAGATTTACAAGGCGGTCGTGTATCAGACTTCACATTTTGTGTGAAGCAGCAGGATATTGCCGATGAAAATCATGAACTTGGCGGCACAATTGCCAAAGAGGGAATGACGGTCGTTGGAAAGGCTGTTAGAATTAACCAAAATGAAATTTCTGTCAAAATGAGAATAACCGGAACCATGATTTTTCCTTGTGCACGGTGTCTCACGCCGACACCTTACGCATGTGATTACACATACGATGAGGTTCTGGAGGCTGATCAGAAAGATGAATCCTTCAGCCTGATCCCCAGTGTAGAAGAATGCTTATTCATTAATGAACCCTTCAGGGTCCTTTGCAAGGAAGATTGTAAGGGTTTATGTCCACACTGTGGGGCAAATTTAAATCAGACAGATTGCCAGTGTCACGACGAACCGGTGTTGGATCCCCGGCTTGCGGCACTGAAAAAGCTGCTGTAATATCAACAGAATAAACAGGAGGTGTAAAGATGGCTGTACCGAAGAGTAAGATTTCCAAATCAAGACGTGATAAAAGAAGAACCCATTATAAGCTTACCATTCCAGGCATGAGCGTTTGTCCAAAATGCGGCGAAACAAAATTACCGCACCGGGTTTGCAAGGCATGTGGAACTTATAAAGATGTCGAAGTATTGGCAGAAGACTAAACAGAGCTTAGACTCTGTTTTTTCTCTATTTATGGATAATTGCGGAGAAAAAGGATGAAAATTTACGTGGATGCAATGGGGGGCGACAATGCGCCGGCTGCCATTGTTGAAGGCGCTGTGAATGCCATTAAGGATTATGATGTTCCCCTAATTCTCGTTGGACAAGAAACACGGATTCAGAAAGAATTGGAAAAGTATGATGTGCCGGACCAGTCTGTGCAAATTTTAAATGCGGACACAGTGATTGGATTTGACGAGGAACCGGTTATGGCGATTCGTAAAAAAACGGATTCTTCGTTGGTTGTCGCATTGGAAGCCATGAAGGGGCAGAAAGATGCCGTATTGGTTTCAGCAGGAAGTACCGGCGCGCTTCTGGCCGGAGGCCTCTTAAAATTGGGGCGGATTAAAGGCATTAAACGTCCGGCTATTGGCGTCGCTTTGCCTAAAGGCGATAAAGTGAGTTTCCTGATGGATACAGGGGCGAACGCAGACTGTAAAGCAGAGTATTTGGCCCAGTTTGGACTTTTAGGCTCGATCTATTGTGAAAACCTGATGGGGATAAAAAATCCTTCGGTTGGACTCATTAATATTGGCACTGAAGAAGAAAAGGGCAGCATGATGGTGAAAGAAGCCTATCAGTTGTTAAAAAAAAGTGATCTAAACTTTATTGGGAATGTTGAAGCCCGGGACATTCCAACAACGCCGGCAGATATATTAGTGGCGGACGGTTTCACCGGAAATATTGTTTTAAAGCTGATTGAAGGATTGACTTCGTTTTTAATGCATGGTATCAAAGACAGTATCATGGGTTCTACAAAAGGGAAGATTGGTGGTGCACTCATAAAAAATGATCTGAAAGCTTTCAAAAAGCAATTCAGCTCCGAAGAGGTTGGTGGCGCACCATTTCTTGGCATTCGTGGAGGTCTTATTAAAGCCCATGGGAGCAGTAACGCTTTTGCTTTTCAGAATGCAATCCGGCAGGCCATAATGTTTAGTCAAGCGGATGTGATTGGAAAAATCACAGAAGCTTTGAAAAATCAAGGAGAAATGCATCATGAGTGAAGATAAACTTGCTAAAGTAAAAAGTTTAATTGCAGAACAGCTGGAAGTCGATGAAGATAAAATCACAGTTGATACCCGTTTTGTTGAAGATCTTGAAGCCGATTCTTTGGACATCATTGAACTGGTGATGGCTTTTGAAGAAGAATACGATAAAAAAATTCCGGATGAAGAATTGGAAAAAATTAAGACCGTTGGAGATATCATAAAGATTTTGGGTTAGTGATTTAGAAGGCTCCTTTTCAGGAGCCTTTTTTGTAAAAGAGGTGAAAGTGATGAAACAAATTGAAACATTGGAAAAAACCATTGGTTATACGTTTAAAAACAGAACCGTTGTCAAGGAAGCTTTAACACACAGTTCCCACGGGACAGGGGAAGTGAATAACGAACGTCTGGAGTACCTGGGAGATGCGGTTTTGGAACTGACAATGAGTGAATATTTATTTAAAATGAATTGTTACAATGAAGGACAAATGACAAAACTTCGGGCAAGTATCGTTTGTTCGGAATCTTTATCCAAAGCAGCGGCTGAAATTGGTCTGGGTGAGTATTTGCTTTTGGGAAAAGGAGAAGCGGTTACTGGAGGAAGAAAAAGGAAATCAAACCTGGCCAATGCGTTTGAAGCAGTATTGGGAGCCGTTTTTATGGATAGTAATTATGAAACAGCCAAAGCATTGATTTTGCGTTTATTAAAAGAAAATATTCATCTGGCGTTAACCGGTCGTTTAAACAATGATTATAAAACAGAACTTCAAGAACAGATTCAAAAGCAAAGTGACAATGTTATTGAATATGCTCTTGAAGAGGCAGAAGGACCAGAACACAATAAGACGTTCCATGTATCCCTGCTGATCAATGGAAATAAAGAAAGCCAGGGACTTGGCAAAACAAAAAAAGAAGCAGAACAACACGCGGCAAAACAGTGTCTGATGACTCTTTTAGCTAAAGAAGAGAACCCATGTATTTAAAGTCCATCAGGCTGAAAGGGTTTAAATCTTTTGCCCAGACGGTTGAACTGGATTTTACCCAGGGAATTTCTGCCATTGTCGGGCCAAATGGCAGTGGTAAAAGTAATATTATTGATGCCATTCGCTGGGTCTTGGGTGAACAGCGCAGTAAATCCCTGCGGGGCAAAAAGATGGAAGATGTTATTTTTGCAGGAACGGAACATCAGGCACCGTTGGGATATGCAGAGGTTATGTTATCATTGGATAACACGTCGGGTTATCTGGCAAACCAGCCGGAAGAACTCAGAATCACCCGCCGGTTATTCCGGTCCGGGGAAAGTGAATACCGGATCAATAAGCGATTAGTGCGATTAAAAGACATTCAGGCATTATTTATGGATACCGGTCTCGGAAAACATGGTTACTCCATTATCAGTCAAGGTGGCATTGAAGATATTGTCAACAGCAGTCCCCAGGAACTTCGGGATATTGTGGAAGAGGCTGTTGGAATTGTCAATTATAAGACGCGAAAGCAAGAAGCAGAACATCAGTTAGTCGTGACTCAGGATAATATGGATCGTGTCAATGATATTTTGGAAGAACTCAAACGGCAGTGGCACCCGCTTAAGAAACAATCGGAAAAAGCAAAAACCTATTTAAACTTGCATGATGAACTGAAAAGTGTCGATCTGGTTCTCTTTAATGAACAATTGATGGCAATTGAAGAAAAATTGAGCCGTAATCAAGAACAATGGGATGCGGCTGTAAAAGAAATTGAACAAACAGAGACAACCCTTAAAAACAAAGACGAAGGGTATCAAAAGTTTAAAACCAAAAACAAAGAGATAGTAGACAAACAGAGAACCCTCGATGAACACATTGCAGATATTCAAAAACAAATCGCTGCTAAAGATGGAGAGATCCTTGTGTTGGAAGAAAAAAACCGCCATTTGGATCAAGAAATTGCACGGCTTCAGTCTCGGCAGGAAACCAATCGGACTGAACAAAAAAATTTGGCACAAAAGCGGACAGAGGCGGTTGAGCTCCAGAATAAGCAGGCGGAAGAACTCAAGAAACAAGACGAGATGATCAATCGTCTGAAAAAAGAAAGAAAAGAGATCACAGTTCAGATCGACCGTATCCAGTCGGCACAAGAAGCAGCTTTTAAGCACAATGCATCGGTTCAGCAGAAACAGCAAATGTTCAGGGAAAAACTGGCTTTGCTTCAAGCCAAACAGGCTTCTGTCGAAACACGGGTTTCGTTGAGCGAAGAACAAAAAAAGGCTTTCCAGGGAGAATTGTCAGATAACCGGGAGCATCTCGAAGAGATGGAACAAAGGATAATCCGGGACAAAGCCGCTGGTCAGAACCTCGCAAAAGAAAAAGAAAAAGCACTTAAAATTTGTGAGCATTATGAAAAAGCCAGGGAGGAACTCGAACAGAAAAAAAGAGTTGCTGCAAACAATCAAAAGATTGTCGAATCCAAATGCAATTATTTGAAAAATGTTCAGAAGCATTACAGCGATTATTTCCCGGGAATTCAAATGATTATGGATAGCCCGCATTTATCCGGAGCGGTCCATCAAAAAATTCTGGGCCCAGTGGGTGAATTGATTGAAGTACCAGAACGGTACGCCAAAGCGGTGGATACTGCGTTGGGGGGGAAAACTCAAAATATTGTTGTGAGGGATGTGGCGGCGGCCAATGCCTGTATTCAGCTTTTGAAGCGCCAACGTGGCGGACGGGCAACGTTTCTTCCAATGGATAATCTGAATTATCATCGGATTTCAGATCAAGAATGCAGCCGTTTTTTTTCCATCCCGGGAACCGAAGGGATTGCTGCGGATCTGGTTGCCTTTGAACCAGAATTAAAAGATGTTGTCAATAGCCTTCTGGGACGCGTGCTGATTGCTGAGGATTTTTCAGCGGCCAAACAAGTCAGACGGCAATTTAAGGCGTATACCATCGTTACTTTGGAGGGGGAGATCTTTTATCCCGGCGGTGCCATTGTTGGTGGGGCGATTAAAGGGAAAAAACAGTCTCCATTATTTAAAAAAATTGAGATACAGAGGCTGGAAAAAGAAATGGAAGTGTTGTCTGAAACCTATCAAAAGAATCAGACAGCTTGGGATCAAAAAAACAATCAATATAAACAAGCCAGTGAAACGTATGGGCAAATTCGAAAAAAAGCAGATGAATCCAACCAAACACTGTGGCAGCAGGAACAAAGAAAAGCCGCAATGGAAAAACGTCTGGACGTAACTCAAAAATCCCTGCAAACGGCCGTTGAAGAATATAAAAATCTTGAACATGAAGCAGATATTCTGGCGGATCAAATTTCAAAAATCAAACAATCAATAGCGCAATTGGAAAAAGGCGGCCATAATGAACAGGGTGATGGAGAAGATTTAGAGGCGTTGATGACTGAAAAAGATCGTATGGATCAACGCATCGCTGATCAGCGTATTGAAAAAGCCAGATGGGAAGAAACGCATAGCATGCAGGACCGGGAAATCAAGCGATTGGGCGATGAAGGAGCGGTGCTTAAGGAAGACGAACAGAAAATCGAACACCATTTGGAAAGAGCCCGTCAGAATCAAAGCCAGATTAAAGAGGCAATATCTGAGGGCAAGAAGACACAGGCCGCCGATCGCAAACAACAGCAGGATTGGATGCTTAAAAGGAAAAACTGTGCGGAAGAAAATGCGGATAATGACCAAAAATTGGAAATGTTAGACCGGGATATCCGTTCACTCAATCACGATTTGATCGTACAGAATGAGGCCAAAAACAATCTGGAAATTGCCAAGACTCAATTGACGGGAGAAAGGGATCATGCATCTGAAACAATATTCAATCAATATGGCATGAACGCTTTAATGGTTTCTGACTGGATGGCTCAAACAACGCTTAAGGGAATGGATTTATCCCGGGAACACCAGCGGAATCTGTCTGATCAAATCACAGCGCTTGGCCAGATTAATGTCAACGCAATCGAGGAATTTAAAAATCTGGACGAACGGTATCAATTTCTTCAAAAACAATACCGTGATTTGCAGGAGGGGAAAAAAGAGGTTGAAACGATCATTGAGGATTTGTACAGCTCAATGGAGACACAATTTGCCCAGGGGTTTTCAGTTTTACAGAAAAAGTTTGAAAAAATTTTCTCGGTCCTCTTTGAAGGGGGGAAAGCGCAGCTCAATTATTCCGATCCGAATCATGTCCTGGAAAGTGGCATTGAACTGGCTGTACAACCACCGGGGAAAAATTTGCAGCACATTTCTCTCCTTTCAGGGGGAGAAAAATCCATGACGGCGATTGCCTTGTTCTTTGCATTTCTTGAAATCAATCCATCCCCTTTCTGTGTGATTGATGAAATTGATGCTGCTCTGGATGATCATAATATATTTCGCTTTACCAATTATCTCAAAAGAATTTCGGATGTGAATCAGTTTATCATTATCACCCACAGACGGATTACGCTGGAAGTGTGTGAATCCATTTATGGTGTATCCATGGCCAAAAGTGGGGTATCCAAACTGGTTTCAATTCGTCTGGAGGATTACACCGAACCGACGGCTTAACGTGTGTCGGATCTTAATTCATATAAACAGGAGGTTGCTTATGGCATCATTTTATCAGCGGATGAAGAACAAATTATCCAATACAAAGGATAATTTTAAGGAAAAACTGGATCATGTCATGTATTACCACAAACTGGATGATGATTTCTTTGACGATTTGGAAGAAACATTGATCTTATCCGATATGGGGATTGACACATCCGTTAAAATTGTTGAAGCATTAAAAATGCAAATCAGACAAACGGGTACAAAAACGACGGAAGACGTCAAGGTCTTGTTGGAACAAATTATGTCTGATATGGTAGATGTCGCATCCCCAACAGTACAAACCCCGG
Source organism: Eubacteriaceae bacterium (assembly GCA_028705955.1). Taxonomy (GTDB): domain Bacteria; phylum Bacillota; class Clostridia; order Eubacteriales; family Eubacteriaceae; genus JAQWCN01. The sequence continues at coordinate 9,011 of JAQWCN010000019.1, read as the reverse complement.
TGATTATGATGGTAGTGGGTGTCAATGGCGTAGGAAAAACAACAACCATTGCAAAGCTCGCCAGCCAGTATTTGGATGAGGGGAAAAAAGTGATGGTTGCTGCGGCGGATACTTTTCGGGCAGCAGCGGTGGAACAACTTGAAATATGGGCGGATCGGATAGGGGTAGATATTATAAAAAGCAATACGGGTGCGGATCCTGCTTCCGTTATTTTTGATGCCATCCATGCCGCCAAAGCAAGAAAGGTTGACTATTTAATTTGTGATACAGCCGGGAGGCTTCATAACAAAGTCAATTTGATGAATGAACTCGAAAAATTGACCTGGGTCATCGAACGGGAAGGATCCGAATTTAATAAACATAATCTTCTGGTTCTCGATGCGACGACGGGGCAGAATGCTCTGATTCAGGCCAGGACATTTAATGATGCGGTCCATCTTGACGGAATGGTGATGACGAAATTAGATGGAACGGCAAAGGGAGGCGTCGTCATTCCAATCATCAGCGAACTTCAGGTTCCAGTGGAATATGTTGGCATTGGAGAAAAGAAGGATGACTTGATTCCTTTTGACGCCCACGCTTTTGTTCATCTTTTGTATGACGAAAGCGATCAACCGGAGAATTCAGAAGAGAATTGAAAAATGTCAAGGAAAAGACTTGACAAAAAAGAAGGAAACTCTTAAAATAAAAGAGCTTGTTTAAAGATCATGAAAAAAACGATAGAAGAACAATTGACTTTTGATTTTTACGGCGAGTTGTTGTCTGAACGACAAAAAACCGTTTTGGCTTATTACTATAATGATGACTGCTCGGTACCGGAGATTGCGGAATTGACGCATATGACCCGTCAAGGTGCTTATGACGCCTGCAAACGGGGAAAACGTCAAATGGCTGATTTCGAAAAAAAATTGGGACTGGTTACCCGGTTTCAAAAAAGCAGACGACTGCTTGCCGGCATTGTAGACGAATTATCCGGCGTGATGCAGATGGAAGGTGTCCAACAGGATCCTGTCATTCAACGGGAACTGGGAGGCATTGTAAAAAAAATAGAAGATCTCAGTGATGAGTTTTAGGTGATCATATGGCATTTGACGGATTAAACGAAAAATTTCAAAATATTTTTTCAGGATTAAAAAGAAAAGGCAAACTGGATGAAGCAGATATCAAAGCGGCAAACCGGGAAATTAAACTGGCGTTGCTCGAAGCGGATGTCAACTTTAAAGTTGTTAAACAGTTTACCAAAGCAGTAGCAGAACGGGCGAAAGGGGCAGAGGTTCTGAAATCTCTGACTCCGGGACAACAGTTTATAAAAATTGTTAATGATGAAATGACCAAACTTCTGGGCGGCGAGCTTCAGAAGATGACCTTTGTGGATAAAGGAATTAATTTATACATGATGGTGGGGCTCCAAGGTGCCGGGAAAACGACAACGGCAGCAAAGATTGCAAACTTACTGCGCAAAGAGCGCAAATTAACCCCCATGCTGGTAGCTTGTGATGTTTACCGGCCAGCGGCGATCACCCAGCTTCAGGTTTTAGGGGATCAGCTCAATATTCCTGTCTTTACGATCCCGGATCAAAACGATCCCCGGGTCATTGCCAGCGAGGCCATTAAAAAAGCAGAAGCAGAAGGTTATGATTTGGTTATCATTGATACAGCGGGGCGTTTGCAGATCGATGAAGCACTGATGAAAGAGCTTTCGGACATCCGGGATCTCGTTCATCCGACAGAAACATTACTCGTTGTCGATGGGATGACGGGTCAGGAATCGGTCAATGTAGCTAAAGAATTCAACGATTTATTGGATATTTCCGGGGTTGTTTTAACAAAACTGGATGGCGATACCCGGGGTGGGGCCGCATTATCGGTGACCTATACCACGGGCAAGTCCATTAAATTTATTGGAACTGGTGAAAAACTTTCGGATATCGAATTATTCTATCCGGATAGAATGGCATCCAGAATACTGGGAATGGGAGATATTCTTTCCCTTATCGATAAAGCGCAGAATATGGTGGATGAAGAAAAGGCCAAAGAGCTTGAAACCAAAATGCGCAACATGGAGTTCGATCTCAATGATTTTCTTGAACAGATCAAACAACTCAGAGAAATGGGGCCAATCAGTAATCTTTTGGAAATGCTTCCCGGAGCCAATCAAAAAATGTTTAAGGGAATGGACATGAATGAGACCGAAGATCAGGCTGGAAAGACAGAGGCAATCATTACGTCCATGACTCCGGAAGAACGCAGTAAGCCAGCAATTATTAATGGCAGTCGCAGAAAGAGAATTGCCAATGGCAGTGGAACAAGTGTGGCTGATGTGAACCGTTTGCTCAAGGGCTATGAACAGAGCCGTAAAATGATGAAACAAATGGGCAATTTAACCAAGGGAAAAGGAAAAAAAGGCCGATTTAAAATGCCGTTTATGTAAAAGTGTCTGAAGACAGCTTTTATATATCATATATTTAGCAAGACGAAAGGAGAACAAATATGGCAGTTAAAATTAGAATGAAGAGAATGGGTAAGAAAAAGAGTCCATTTTACAGACTTGTTGTCGCTGATATCCGGGCTCCCCGGGATGGCAAATTCATTGAAGAAGTGGGTTACTATAATCCCTGTGTTGAACCACCGGTGATTAACCTGAATGATGAAGCAATCAAAGGTTGGATCGCCAATGGAGCAAAACCATCCGATACCGTTAAAGCATTGCTTAAAAAAGAAAACATTATCGATTAGTCAGGAGACGCTTATGAAAGAACTGGTTGAAGTCATCGCTAAATCCCTGGTCGACAATCCCGATTCTGTCGAAGTCACTGAGACAGAAAAGCGTAATACCATCGTATTGGAGCTTAAAGTTGCAGAAAGTGATATGGGAAAGGTCATTGGAAGACAGGGACGCATTGCCAAGGCAATTCGTTCGGTATTAAAAGCGGCTGGAACCAAGAATGATAAGCGCGTGATTCTGGATATCGTATAAGACAGCGCAAAAGGATGATTCGTTATGGCGGATCATTTTTTTTTGAGCACGGGAGGGTAATCATGAAAGAATGGATGGTCATTGGAAAAATGGTGGGATCCCATGGTGTAAAAGGGGAATTAAAAGTGAAGCCCCTTACCGATGATCCCAGACGTTTTGAAGAACTGGATGGCATTTGGACGGAAAACAAAGGGATTTATAAATACCATGATATTTCTGCGGTCCGCTATCACAAACAGCAGGTCCTTTTAACGCTTTTGGATATTACCGATCGCAACGCCAGTGATTTGCTGGTCGGTCACAATCTGGCGGTTCCCAGAAATGACAGCGTGACCCTTCGGGAAGATGAATTTTTTATCGATGATCTTATTGGCATGCAAGTGATCGATTTGAATGCCAGGGAGATCGGGACAGTTAAAGATATTCTCACCACAACGGGGACAGTGGATACCGTGGAAATTGCATTAAAGACAAAAGAAAAAAAAATCTATGTTCCGTTTCGTAAACTGTATTTTAAGAGCTGGGATTTTGAGAAGCATACGTTATTGGCTGAAATCCCCGAGGATTTTTTTAGACTATGAAATACTATTTTTTAACACTTTTTCCAGAGATCATATCCGTTTATTTTCATGAAAGCATGATGGGCCGGGCCGTGGAAAATAAATGTATTGAAGTCCAGGTGATTGATATCCGCGATTTTTCAGGGAATAAACATCATCGTGTTGACGATTATCCCTATGGAGGCGGTGCAGGGATGGTGATGGCGGCCCCTCCGGTGATCCGGGCCATTCAGAGTATTCCAAATTATCAGGAATACCCGGTTATCTTTTTATCACCCGGAGGAAAGACGTTTTCGTCAGATGACTCCAAAAAACTAAGCCTGGAAAAAGGTCTTGTTTTTCTCTGTGGGCATTACGAAGGAATCGATCAGCGGGCAATCGACCGGTTTGTGACCGCAGAGTATTCCCTCGGAGATTTTGTTTTGACCGGTGGAGAACTGCCGGCACTCGCCATGGCAGACGCTATCGCCAGACAGGTTCCCGGCGTTCTTGGAAATGCTGGAAGTTTGGAAGAAGAGTCGTTTGAAAATAATCTGCTGGAATATCCGCAATACACGAGGCCGGAAGTGGTCGATAATATAAAGGTTCCAGAAGTATTATTATCGGGCCATCATGCCAACATCAAAAAATGGCGCCGTCAGCAGGCGGAGAAAAAAACGGCTGAAAAACGGCCGGATCTTTATGAAAAATATCTTGAAAAGAAACAGTGAGTGAGCTATAATATTCAGGTATGCAAATTATGAGATAATCCGCTGATGGAAGACATGAATGATTATCGAACACAACGAAAAGGAGAAATTATGGATCTGATTAAAAAAGTTGAACAAGAAAATATGAAGGAAAACAAGCCTCAATTCAAAGTTGGGGATACGGTTCGTGTTCACGTTCGTGTTATCGAAGGCAAACGGGAAAGAATCCAGATGTTTGAAGGGGTTGTCCTCAAGAAACAACACGGTGGGATTAACGAAAGTTTTACCGTTCGTAAAATTTCATCAGGCGTTGGTGTTGAAAGAACCTTCCCGGTTCATTCACCAAAAGTTGATCAAGTGGATGTTATCAGAAAAGGTAAAGTCAGACGTGCTAAACTGAATTATCTCCGCGGCAGAGTTGGAAAAGCTGCAAAAGTTAAAGAAAGAGTTTAATCAAACACCGGGGGCCTCGTGGTCCCCTTTATTTTTTGGAAAGGTGGTTTCAAAGTGGCCGGTAATAATCATTCAGAAGCAAGAGAATGGGTGATATCCATCCTGGTGGCTGTCGTTTTGGCCTTTGTGATTAAATCATTTTTGTTCGATTTTGTTCTGGTACAGGGAAGTTCCATGTATCCGACTTTAAAAAATGGGGAACGGCTTGTGATTAACAAAATTGAATATGAAATCGGATCTCCGGATTATGGGGATATTGTCGTTCTCAAGCACAGTGCCAATGTAGATTATGTCAAACGTGTCATTGGCAAGGGAGGCGATACCATCGAAGTAAAGAACAGTAAAGTTTACCGCAATGGCGAAATGCTCGACGAACCTTATGTCAATACGGAGAAATCTTATGAGGATTTTGCCCAGGTTACGGTACCCGAGGGTAAATATTTTGTGATGGGCGATAACCGTGCCGTCAGCTTGGACAGCCGGTATGCCAGCGTGGGTTTTATCGATGAAGACAGTATTATCGGGCACGTTGTTTTCCGGTTCTGGCCCTTTACAAACTTTGGAACGGTGTAACGATGCAGAAACGTGATGCAGTACAATGGTATCCCGGCCATATGGCCAAAGCGGGAAGACAAATTGGCGAAAAGATTAAACACATCGATATTCTCATTGAGGTATTGGATGCCCGGGTTCCTGTGGCGAGTCGTAATCCGGATATTCATAAATTTTGTGAACACAGGCAGCATATTCTTTTATTAAACAAATCAGATTTAGCCGATCCTGTACAAAATAAAAAATGGATGACAGCTTTAAAAAAACGGGAAGAAGCAGATGCGGTAATGCTTTTTACAGCCTTTAATGCACCGATGAAAAAAGCTTTGGTTTCTGAAATAAGGAAACAGAATATTAAAAACCGTGCACAGGTTAAATGTCTGCTTTGTGGAATCCCGAATGTTGGTAAAAGTGCAATTATAAACACAATGATTGGGAAAAAGAAGGCACAAACCGGCAATCGCCCAGGCGTGACAAAAGGGCAGCAGTGGCTGCAAACAGAGGATAATATTCTATTTTTGGATACGCCGGGGATCTTGTGGCCTAAATTTGATGATCCCACGATTGGCAACCGTTTGGCTTGGATAGGCTCCATTAAAGATACCATTTTTGACCGGGAAAATATGGCAGGGGATTTAATGCAGTTTCTCGTTGCCCACTATCCGGAAAGGGTTGAAGAGCGTTACGATATTTCATTGCAGGGAAAACAAGTTTTTGAGGTCTTTGACGCCATCGCTCAGAAAAAAGGGCTGCTTATGAAAGGTGGCCTGTATGACTATGGACGGACGAGTGATATGATTTTAAAAGATTTTAAAAATGGGCAATTGGGAAGGATAACGATCGATGGATGTCCCGAATGATTTAAGCCGGTTAAAAATTGGTGAGATCAAAAAGCAAGTGGATGCACTTGCGCTTGAAGGTTATCCGTCCTGGATTGAAAGACTGAAACAGGATCCCCGAAAGGGTGTCAATAAACTTGCTGATGTTTTGGAAAAAAGGCAAAGTAAGTTGGCGGTTGAAAAAGAAAAAATTATTGAAAAGAAAAAAATAGAACGGCGTTTGAATCAAAAAGGATATGTAAAAATCTGCGGCATTGATGAAGTGGGCCGCGGCCCGTTGGCAGGACCGGTGGTCTGTGCCGCGGTGATGATGCCTGAGGATTCCATGCTCTTGCATATTGATGATTCAAAAAAAGTAAGTGCATCCCGTCGGGAACACTTGGCAAAATTGATAAAAGAAGAGGCGATCGCCTGGGCGATCGGTGAAATCTCTCCAGAGCAGATTGATCACGTTAATATTTTGGAAGCAACCAAAGAAGCGATGGGCCAAGCGGTTGGTCAATTGACGATTGAGCCGGATCTTCTTTTGATTGATGCCTTGTCAATCCCGTCCACGATTCCGGTTAAACCGGTTATTCATGGAGATGCGATATGTTATAGTATTGGTGCGGCCAGCATTGTGGCAAAGGTCTATCGGGATCATCTGATGATGGCATTGCATCAAAAGTATCCCCAATATGGATTTGACCATAATATGGGATATGGGACGGCAGAACATATAGCGGCACTCAAAAAATATGGTCCGACGCCCATTCACCGGCGGAGTTTTATTGCACACATCCTATGAAAAATATTAAAAAAGATAATAAAAAAAAGGGCGGTTGGGCCGAAGGCACAGCCGCCCGTTATTTAGAACAAAAAGGGCATCAGATAATCGAACGCAATTATGCGCAGTGGACCGGTGAAATTGACATTATTTCAAAGGATCAGCAAACGGTGGTTTTCACGGAGGTCAAATACCGCAAGGAGCTGACTCACGGGACGCCCGGTCAGGCTGTCAGTTATGCAAAACAGCGCCACATTATCCGAACAGCGTTGTTATATTTGCAGGATCATCAGCTTTTTGAGTCCAACATCCGTTTTGATGTGGTGGAAGTGCTGCGCCGGGAAGATGGTAAGGCCATGATCAGGCACATCCCGGATGCATTTCAGGCAGACCGTTCATTTTAATCATCATCGACTGAAATCAGAAAGGTATTCCCGGAATAGGTGCCTTTTTGTTCATTGTTCTGCATTTTTAAATAATCAATATGCATCGGTTCAAAATCGTATTGTTTAACAATAGCGGTCAGCACTTCGTATAGATCGGAGAGTTCATCTTCAGTGGGTTTATGGGCAAAAGCATCGGCCTTTTCCTTGAGTTTATCGATCAGTGCATTCTTAATACTGGCATCGTCACTTAGAATTTCATATTCGCAATGACGTCCACTTTCTTCAATGATTTCAGGAATTTTATCCCGAACGAGTTTGTTATAGGCATGTTTCATAAATGAGCCTCCTTTTCTTTTGTCTAGCCTAATCTTATGCTGTTAAACTGAAAGTTACCTTGAATTATTATCGGAAAGGAAGATTTATGGGTTTTCTTTATTTTGTTTTATTGATTGCTGCAGCCATGACGGTGTTGGGGGGCCTGATTTTTATCAAGCTCAATCACCATTATCCAGCGAGCATTCAAATCTTAACCGGGTTGTCCGGTGGTTTTTTGTTGTCACTGATTTTTATTGGTATTATTCCAGAGGCCAGGGAAATGTTAGAACAAGCGATTCCGGCTCAAGCCCCCTGGGCGCTTCCCCTTGCTGTCGCAATGGGTGCCCTCGTTATCATTATTTCAGAAAAAATCGTTCCGGTTGAGCACCATCACGATTTAGAGGCCAGAGGAGCGGTCCAATACACAAAGCCCCATTTGTTTTATGTCGTTTTAGTTGCTTTTGGTATTCACAGCTTGTTTGAATTTATCAGTATGCTAATTGCAGGGCAGGCCAACCTGTCCATGGGACTCATGCTGGCTGTTGTCATTGCCGTTCATAATATTCCCATTGGTTTTGTGATTATGGTTCAATTGGAAGGGATTGGCGCTTCTGAAAAGCGTATTATGAAGGGGCTGATTGTCCTGGCCGCATCAGAAACGATACTGGCTATTGGGATTTTTCTATTACTGCATGCTTTCATTAATACTGCGGTTCAAGGGGTCCTTTTGGGAGCAACAGCCGGAGTTATGCTTTATTTGCTTTTTGATGAACTGCTTCCTCAGATTTACAAAGATGCAGATCAGCATCAAACCAATTTTTCCATCATTATTGGCGCACTGGCAATGCTTTTGTTTTTAAATGTTTTTGGCGGGTGAGTCAATTATTATTTTGTTTGATTAAAAGATACTCAATAAATTGTTCTGCCGTGCGGCCAGACCGGTTGAGGTGTCGGAGTTCCCATTGAATGGCCCTGCCGTCCAGCGTATCTTTGGGCAGGTTGATTCCGGCATCTTTTGCCATCTGATGAACAATTTCCAGATAGGATTTTTGATCTGGAGCTGTAAAATTTAACACAAGACCAAAATGGCTGCTAAGGGATAGCTTTTCTTCCATCACATCCTTGGCATGGACGGCGTCCTTGCGTTCAGATTGTGTTTCTGATACCAAATGGCGTGTATTGGAAGTGGCATAGATGAGTACATTTTCAGGATTGTCTTCCAGTGATCCTTCCAGAATATTTTTAAACAGCTTAAAATCACTTTCTTTATCATCAAAGGATAAATCGTCAACAAATAGAATAAAGGGATAAGGCCTGTCTTTAATCTGGGAAATGATTGAGGGAAGTTTTTCAATTTGTTCTTTTTTAAATTCAATCATCCGAAGTTTAGTGCCCTTAAAAGTTTCCAATAAGGCTTTAACCATTGTGGATTTTCCTGTCCCCATATCCCCTTTGAGCAAAACATTCAATCCGG
>JAQWCN010000018.1 GCA_028705955.1 Eubacteriaceae bacterium | reverse complement strand
GTCCACCGTCCAAATCAATATTAAAATGGAAGAACCGGTAATGCTGTCCTTTTTCTTCCTGATTTAAATAATCGAGGGCTAGTTGATCATATTCTTTTTTGATTGTATCGATATCTTCTTCCAAAATGGCATAAGGCATCGTTTCATCTGTAACAACGGGTTCCACCGAGATGCTGCCAAACCCTTGATCCGCCAAAAATGCAACGTCTTTTGAAAAGTCAAGATTATATTTTGTATAAGTCCCCCGGACGTAGTAATCTTTTTTTCCTTCGCGCTTCGCTGCCATTTTTTTGATGTTGTCGATGATCAAATCGTAAGAGCCTTTATCGTTCACGGTCTTGCGCATCCGGTCGTTGACTTCTTTTCTGCCATCCAGGCTTAAAACCACATTGCCCATATTATCGTCAAGCCAGGCCATGTTTTCATCGTTGAGCAGAACGCCGTTTGTGGTCATTGTAAAGTTAAAGTGCTTATGGTGTACGGGTTCCAGGGAGCGGCCATAGGCGACCAGTTCTTTAACGACGTCCAAATTCATAAGGGGTTCTCCGCCAAAAAAGTCGACTTCAAGATTAGTCCGGTTCCCGGATTGTTCAACCAGAAAATCCAGTGCTTTTTTCCCAACATCCAAAGGCATCAATAATTTTTCGCCGTTAAAATCCCCCTGGGAAGCAAAACAATAAGCACATTTTAAATTGCAGTCATGGGCCACATGCAGACACATGGCTTTGATAATATTGTGGTTTTTATACATGGAAGGATCATAGTGATCTTCGGAATAAAGCATCCCGTTTTTTTCGAGCATCTCCAGTTCGAAAATACATTCCAAAATGGCTTCTTCGGTGTATGTATTCTGCCATTTTTCGACGATGGCGTCCCGGCTCATTTCTTTGTAATCATCCAAAATATCGTAAGTCATTTTATCCACTGTGATTAAACTGCCGCTGGCTACATCCAAAACAATGTACAACCCATTTAAATAATACTTGTGAATCATCTTTTCTCCTTTATCCATAAAAAAACAGGTAGATACCGCTTCCGACGGAAGCATGTATCTGCCTGATCACATTCAAATTTCAAAAATTCTTACTGATTCTGGCACTTTTGATTGCCAACCGTGCAGGAAGTTTTGCAGGCTGACTGACAAGAGGTCTGACATTCGCCACACCCTTTATTTTTTGTATCGTGCAAATTGCCTTTGTTAATAACTTTAATATGTTTCATCGTATTACTCCTTTTCTTCGGATTGTTGATCCGGTTCTTTTTCCTGATCCGCTGCTTTCACATCGTCGGCAGCAATCGCTTTGACTTCTTCTTTATCTTCTGTTTCTTCTTTATCGTCATCGCTTTCTTCCGCTTCCGGAGTGATCATTTTGACGATTGATGTCTTTTTAATCATGGCTTTGTTGAAATCCGGCAACATTTCCAAAACAACATTTTCATCATCCATTGCATTGACAATGCCATAAAAGCCTCCCGCTGTCATGACTTCGTCACCGATTTTCATATGATCCAACATCGTGTTCATTTTTTTCTGCTGTTTGCTCTGGGGGCGAATCAGCACAAAATAAAGAAATGCTGCCAGAATGACAATCGGCAGTAAGTTTAACAAATTACTGTTCATGAATTACTCTCCAATCTTTTGTATCCCATATTTTTGAAAAATTGTATCACGAAGGGCCAGCAAAGAATCAGTTTTAATGGCTTCGCGGATTTTTTCCATTAATGATAGTGTAAAATATAAATTGTGATATGTCAACAGTCTGGCCCCCAATATTTCGTTACACTTAATTAAATGTCTCAAATACGCACGGGTATGATTTCGACATACATAGCAGTCACATTCCGGGTCCAAGGGAGAAAAATCATCCTGATAGGGCGCGTTGCGCACAACCACCTTTCCCTGGGATGTCATCGCCGTTCCATTCCGGGCAATCCGGGTCTGCAGCACACAATCAAACATATCAATGCCGCGGATCACCCCTTCAAACAATGCATCCACGGAGCCAACCCCCATCAGGTAATGGGGTTTTTCCCTTGGCAGCAGGGGCACTGTGACATCCAGCAAATGATACATGGTTGACTTGGCTTCCCCGACACTGAGTCCGCCGATGGCGTATCCCGGAAAATCCATGGCGGATAAATCCGCCGCACTTTTCGCCCGGAGATCTTCAAACATCCCCCCTTGCACAATGCCAAAGAGGGCTTGATCCTCCGGCCGTTCGTGGGCATCCTGACACCGTTTGGCCCACCGGGTCGTCATCTCCATTGATTTTTTCGTGTAGTCGTAATCTGAATCCGCCGGTGCGCATTCATCAAAGCACATCATAATATCGGACCCGATCACATTCTGAAGATGGGTTGCCTTTTCCGGTGTCATAAAGTGTCGGGATCCATCCAGATGCGACGCAAAGGTGACGCCTTCTTCTGTAATTTTTCTAAGGTCGCCCAGGGAGAAAACCTGGAATCCACCGGAATCGGTTAGAATGGGCCGGTCCCAATTCATAAAACGGTGAAGCCCTCCCGCTTTTTTCATAATTTCCTCACCCGGACGCAAGTACAAATGGTACGTATTCCCTAAAATGATCCGGGCTCCCAGAGATTTTAAATCGTGGGTGTCCATCGATTTGACCGTCGCCTGGGTCCCAACCGGCATAAAAATCGGCGTTTCAATCACACCATGATCTGTGGTGATCCGGCCCAGCCGGGCCCCGGTATCTTTTTCCTCTTTTATTATCTCGTAGCGAAACATCCTGCCTCCTTAATATAAAAACATCGCATCGCCAAAACTGAAGAAACGGTAATCGGCATCAATCGCATGCTGATACGCAGCCAAAATTTTCTTCCGGTCATAAAAGGAAGAGACGAGCATCAGGAGCGTGGATTCCGGCAGATGAAAATTGGTGATCAGCGCATCCACCACCTGCCAGTGAAAACCGGGATAAATAAAGATATCCGTACTTCCGGATTCGGCGACGACAACGCCGTCGTGTTTTTGGGCTACGCTTTCCAGCGTCCGAACCGTAGTCGTCCCAACGGCAACAATCCGCCCACCCGAAGCCTGGGTTTTTGAAATCGCCTCTGCGGTCTGTTGTGGAACAAGGTAGCGTTCTTCGTGCATATGGTGATCGAGGATATTGTCACACTTGACTGGTCTAAAGGTTCCAATCCCCACGTGAAGGGTCACTTTGGCAATCGCCACGCCCTTCTCCCGGATTTTTTCCAAAAGATCTTTGGTAAAATGCAGGCCGGCTGTCGGCGCAGCCGCAGATCCTTCTTTCTCTGCATAGACCGTCTGATACCGGTTCTGATCTTTTAACGTTTCGTGAATATACGGTGGTAAAGGCATGGTGCCGATGGCATCCAAAATCTCTTCAAAAACACCCTCGTAATCAAAACGGATGATCCGAAGCCCTCCGTCAATGGTTTCTTCAATGGTTCCTGTCAGCCCCTGATCAAAAGCAATGACCGTTCCCGGGCGGGCTTTTTTCCCCGGTTTCACCATGGTTTCCCAATGGTGATCATCCAGCCGTTTTAATAACAGAAGTTCCACCTTGCCACCGGTTTCCTGACGGTGACCAAAAATACGGGCTGGCAAAACTTTCGTATCGTTCATAACCAGCAGATCTCCCGGTTTAAGATACTCAAGAATATCGTAAAAATGCCGGTCTTCAATGGTGTCCGTTTGACGGTCAATGGCCATGAGCCGGGAAAAATCCCTTTTTTCAGCAGGCGTTTGTGCAATCAATGCTTCCGGCAAATTATAATCAAAGTCTTTTGTTGATAATGGTTCCAATCTATTCCTCTGTTTCTTTTGTTTCCAATGTTTCCATCGCCATCTGATTTTCTGATACCGCCGGTTCCAAACCCAAATGCCGGTATCCTCCCGCGGTAATCACCCGTCCCCGGGGTGTTCTTGCCAAATAACCCAGCTGCATCAGATAGGGTTCGTACATTTCTTCAATCGTTCCCCGTTCTTCTCCAATGGCCGCTGCCAGCGTGTCAACCCCCACCGGGCCGCCGTCGAATTTCTCAACAATCGTGCGCAGCATCAGCCGGTCAATGTCATCCAGTCCCTTGGCGTCCACTTCAAAAAGAGTTAGCGCTACTTTTGCTGTTTTTAGATCGATGGTGCCTTTCCCTTCAATCTCTGCATAATCCCGAACCCGTTTGAGCAACCGGTTGGCAATTCTCGGTGTCCCCCGGGAACGCATGGCCAGTTCCTCCGCCCCGGCATCGTCCAGGGCAATGTTCAGCAATCTGGCGGAACGCTTGACAATCTCTGCCAGTTCATCGTTGGTATACAGTTCCAGGCGCTGAACCACCCCGAACCGGTCTCTCAGCGGTGCGGATAACAGCCCGGCCCGGGTCGTAGCTCCCACCAGAGTAAACCGGGGTAAATCAAGGCGAATGCTTTTGGCTCCGGGCCCTTTGCCGATGATAATGTCCAGAACAAAATCCTCCATCGCCGGATAAAGCACTTCCTCGACTGCCCGCTGCATCCGGTGGATTTCATCGATAAAGAGGACATCCCCCGCCTTCAGACTGGTAAGCACCGAAGCCAAATCCCCGGGTTTTTCAATGGCCGGCCCTGAGGTGATCCGAATGCGTGTCCCCATTTCATTGGCAATAATCCCTGCCAACGTTGTTTTACCAAGCCCGGGCGGGCCGTAGAGCAACACATGATCCAGGGATTCCTCCCGGTTTTTGGCGGCCTGGATAAAAATCCGCATTTGTTTTTTTACCTTTTCCTGACCGATATATTCGTCCAGGGATTCCGGACGCAGCGAACCTTCAATTTCAACATCCGGTTCTGTAAATTGCGTTGTTATAATCCGATCTTTCACTCGAAACCTTCTTCTCTTATTTATAAACCTAAACCAGGGTGTTGGCTGACATCAATGCTTTTTGCAAAATGGTCTCCAGTGGCATTCCCGGTGTCATAACTTTTTCAACCATTTGAGCTGCTTCCTGATAACTGTAACCCAAACCCAAAAGGCCATTGACCGCTTCGTTATATACATTATCTTCTGCCCGGAGTGAAGCCGCCGCGCCTCCTAAAACGGAGCCGTCATCCCCTTCATCCAGGACAACATCCTTAAATTGATCTTTCAGTTCCAATATCACCCGTTCCGCCGTTTTTTTACCGATCCCCGGCGCCCTGGAAATGGCTTTGGCATCTCCCTTAACCACATGATGGATCAGATCCTTCCCTGTAAATTGAGACAACAATCCCATTGCAGCCTTAGGCCCCACCCCGGAAATCGCAATGAGGGTCCGAAACAGCGTGCGCTCTTCATCCGTTGAAAAACCGTATAAAGTGATATCGTCCTCCCGGTATACCGGATGGAGCAATAATTTTATTTTTTCATGCAAAGCAGGCAAATCGGACAATGTATTGAGGGATACGACAATACTCAATCCCATACCGTTGTTGTCAATAACTACCCGGTCTTCGGTCTGCGCCTCCAATATTCCTTTTATATATTCAAACATCCCTTACCTCCTGTGCAATATCGGCTCCCATTGTAACAATTATGGCATTGTTTTTCAACCAATCGTTTATCCCATCCCTATTTTATGTTATAATTAATTTTGTTTCTAAAAACGAACTATAAAATAAAGGAGAATCAGTGTTAAGATGAAAGAACCAAAACGTCATCATCACCATTCACATCATCAGCATGAATCCCAAAGTACTGGAATGGTAGATCCCAATAAAAAAAAGAGAGGTCCCCGGAAAAAGACGGTTATTATTATCGTCTGTGTGATTCTGGCTATCATCCTGGCCTGCGGCATTGGGGCCTACGCTTATCTTCACAGCCTTATAGGAAAAACAAACCAGGTGAAGGTTGATCAGAGTAATTTAGGCATTGAAAAAGATTATGAAAATATTGTTAATATCGCCCTGTATGGGATTGACAGCGCCACCGGGGAAGGCCGGTCTGATGCCATTATCGTTCTGACCCTGGACAAGAATCACAACAAAGTGAAACTCACGTCTTTTATGCGTGACTCCTATGTCAACATTGATGGGCACGGCATGGATAAACTCACCCACGCCTATGCCTATGGCGGACCGGAACTGGCCATGAAAACCCTGAATGAAAATTTTGGCCTGGATATTTCTCATTTTGTTTCCGTCGACTTTAGTTCCCTGCCCCAGATCATCGATCAGCTGGGGGGCGTCGATGTCGACCTGACCCAGGAAGAAATTGATACGGGCAGCATTCCAAACGCAACCACGCCGGGAACCCAAACGTTAAATGGTGACCAGGCTCTGGCCTATACACGCATCCGGTATGCCAGTGGCAACGACTTTAAGCGGACAGAACGGCAGCGGACGGTATTAACCGCCCTGGTGACAAAAATCATCAAGCAACCGGCTTCCACTTATCCGGATCTAATCAGCCAGTTGGCTCCGCTCCTGACTACGAATTTATCGACCAATGACATTCTTAATCTCACCTCGGTTTATGGCTCTTATGCCAAACAGGGTATTCGTCAACAGCGATTCCCCCTGGATGACGACTGTCAGGGACAAACCATCGATGACGTGTACTACCTGACCTTTGATATCCCAACGGAAAAAGAAAAAATTGACGCTTATATTTTCCACGATCAGGATCCGACCACAACACAAAGTTCCGGGACAGGGGCAACCACCACCGATTCATCAACAGCGACAACAACTGCCAATTAGCCCGCGATGAAAAGATAAAAATGCATAAAAAAGAAGAGCTGGCAATAACTGCCAGCTCTTTTTTATATTCATTAATACTCGGTTGGATTCACAACGATATTCCCTTTGGCTCCCAGGGCAATGGTTGGATTCGTCAGCATGAGCCGTTTTAAAACCCGGGGCCCTACGATCTCCAAAGCCCGGTCCAGTGCCTTGGGCATGAGTTCATACGCCTTTGTCATATGTGCATCGCTGCTTAAAAACTGAGCCATATTACAATCCAGCATAATCTCCGCTGTCTTCTGAGCATATTTTCCATAAAACCCAATCAAACTTAACGCATTAACCTGGAGCAGATTGCCACGATCCAGATAATCCAGCAAAACATTGGGATCATCCTGAACAAAATCATAGCGTTCCGGATGCGCGACAATGGTTTCGTAACCCTTGATCTGAATCCTGTACAAAAAATCCAAGAAGTGATCTTTATTGGCATCATGCCGCATGGTCTCAACCAAAAAATAGGATCCTTTATTAAGGGTCGTGAACTCTCCGCGTTCCAAATCCGGCAACAGATCGGGTTCATAGAAAACCTCGTTGCCTAAATATAAACGGAGATTAAGCCCTTCCCGTTTAATTAATTGATTCAGTCTCCGGTGCCGTTTCCGGTTTTCACTCACAGGTGAAATGAAATGAGTGTAACTCATGTAGTGGGGCGTTAAGACAATTCCTTTAAAGCCCACGCTTTCTGCCGCCCGGAGCATCTCCATACTCTGTTCTTCAGATTTTGAGCCATCATCCACATCGTATAACACATGACAATGCATATCAATCATAAGCGCACCATTCTTTTAGTGAATTTGTCAACATACATATTCGTTTACTGGTGTTTCCGTTTCATCTTTTTCTTTTGTTTCTTTTCCTGCCGCGTTAACGGCTGTTTGCTTTCATTATCGTAAGAATAATCGTAGGAATAGTAATAATAGCCACTGCGTTTGGTCTGAGGGGTATTGTTTGCCACAACACCAACGATATTTCCACCGACATTTTTTATTGTATCCAATGCCACCTTTAAACCATCCCGGTTGGTCACGCTTAACGCTGCGACGATGATATAACCATCCGTCACAGCCGAGAGAACCGCGGCATCTGTAACCACCCCGATGGGAGGCGCATCGATCAAAACAAAATCATAAGCCGCTTTTAACGTGTTAATGGTTTCCGCCATCCGCTTGCTGGCCATGATTTCGGATGGATTGGGCGGAATCGGACCCGAGGTGATCATTTGCAGATTTCCCACAGAAGTCTGCTGAATCACATCGCCGATATCTGCTTCTTTGAGCAAAACATTTGTCAGACCGCGCCGGTTACGCATTTCAAAAAGTTTATGAAGCCACGGCCGCCGCAAATCGCCGTCAATAATCAGCACCTGTTTACCGGATTGGGCCAGAGCCACCGCGTAATTGGCCATAATGGTTGTCTTTCCTTCAGACTGCCCTGTGCTCGTTACCGTTAAAACTCTGAGATCATCATCAATATTGGCAAAAGTGATATTGGTCCGCATGTTTCTGAAGGCTTCAGAAATCGGGTCTTGTGGTGATTTATAGGTAATAATACTTTTTTTCATCGCTTAGTCCTCATCCATCAGTGAATCGCTGTGGGGAATAACGGCCACAATCGGTACATCCCCGGCAATGTTTTTAAGTTCATCCACACTTTTGATCGTTGTATTTAACATTTCCTTCAGGAAAATAACAAAGACAGAAAGAACAAAACCAACCAAAAAAGCAATGACTAAATTTAATTTTAAATTGGGGGATACCGGCGTGTTGTCAGCGATCGCCACATCGACAATTTGCAAATTGTTGATTTTCATCAATCCGGCCACGTTTTCCATAAAGACCTTTGCCGTTTCATTGGCAATCTGGGCTGCCCGGTTGGCACTGGTATCCGTCACTTGAATTTTAATCAACTCGGTGTCATTAACCGTTGTAACATCCACCATCCCCGCCAATTGTTCATCGGTCAAATCCAAATTCAAATTGGTTGCGACTTTGGACATAACACTGTCGCTCTTGGCGATTTCACTGTACGTCCCAACCAATTGCTGATTGGTCATGACTTCGCTATACGTCGAACTGTCTGAAGTCTGAGAATACCCTTCCGGTTTCCCAACGATCAGTGTTGTGCTGCTGCTGTATTTTTTATCTACAAAAAAGAGTGTAAAAACTCCCACCAACACCACACAAATCAACGTCATTGAAATAATAAATTTTATATTATCCCGCAGAAGATCTATAATTTCTTGTAAGCTTATTTCTTCCATATTCCTTCCTTACCTGTTAGATTTTTTCATTCTTTTTTATTATAAACATAATCTTAAATGATGTCAATTTTTAATACGGTCATTTCCTCTTTTGTAGTAACGTGTGCACCATTTTCCACAACCCAAAACCTACCGCACATCCCATGGTATTCATCAAAAGATCAAAAAACTGGCAGGCCCCCCGGTGCGTCACAAGCTGAATGCCCTCAATCACAGCGCTGAACAGCGCCCCGCCTGCGAGAGAATAGCCAAATTTTTTAAATTTTTCCGGAATCGCCATTGGCAGCAAAATACCCAGCGGAACGAATAAAAAACCATTCTCAACCATACCCGCGACGGAATCCGGCGAACGTTTCACCGTTAAAAATAAATAGGATAAATCGTAATAATCTAAATCTTTCGCCGTTCTCGAAAAGATCGTGATATAAAGAACCGCAACGAGATAAACGGACAACATAAACAGAATAATCAGTTCTGACATCTTAAAATCAGTATTATTGCGTCCTGATTTGGCCACAATCAGATAGGCCATACATACGCCAACCCCGAGCACAACCGAAACCGGCAGATATGCCATCACATCTTTAAAAATATCCTTCATCACCAGAAAAAATGTTGTTCCTATCATTTTCTACTCTCATTTCCCTATTTTTTTTGTAGATTATAACACATTCTCTATAAAATAAAAAGATCTGTCCCGCAATTGGACAGATCCCCTTTTTCATCACTTCTTCGATTGGTTGGATTCCTGATCATTCCCACCGCCAAGAGGTCCAATCAACTTGATCAATTTTCCTAAAAGTACCACTGCAACAAGAAGAATGCTGGTGATGACCCCTTGAAAGAGCAGGGTCTCCCCAGGCTGAAGGGACTGCCAACCCTGAAGCGCCATTCCCACAGCCAGCAGAAAGGCAACGGGTACAAAGGTATGTATCCATTGTTTCTGGTCCCCGGGATCTTTCAGCCGTTCTTTTACAAATCCTGGGAGATATCTTCCAGTCAAAACCAGAATACCAACTGCTAACGCCACGATAGCGACCGCAAAACATAAAACCGCCCACATCATCTGTATCATCCTCCTTGTTTGGCCTTAACCCCGGGTTTTCCCTCCCGCGATGTTTAAGGTAACCCCATGGACATAGCCGGCGCGTTCACTGGCCATAAAACAGGCCACATCTGCAACTTCAGTCAGTTTTCCGGAACGACCCATGGGCGTTGTTGTCGTTTTGGAATACCCGGCTCTTAATTCATCAACGGTAATGCCCCGGGTATATGCCAGCGCCGTTTCGTAGCCAATGGTGCGCAAGCCGGTCGCTTCCATAATGCCCGGTGCCAGCCCCACAACCCGCACATTTCTTTTTCCTAATTCTTTCGCCCAGGAACGGGTTAACGAATTGACGGCATTTTTGGTTGCCGCATAAACGCTCTGGCCTTCTGAACCTTCCAGGCCGCTTTCTGAAGACATGTTAATCAAAACACCGCCGCCTTGCTTGATCATCTGACGAACCGACGCCTGGGCACAGAAAAAGACGCCTTTAACATTAACATTACAAACCAGATCCCAGACTTTTTCATCCAGTTCGTACTGCCCGCCTTCATCTTTTGGATCGACCAACAGGCGGGGAATATTGATACCTGCATTATTAACCATCACGTCGATACGGCCGAAGCGTTCCAGTGTTTTGGCAATCATCTGTTCGACATCTTCCTTTTTGGTTACATCTGTTACAACATATAAAAAGTTTTGAGGGGTTGCCCCTTTAAGTTCCGGTTCTTTGGGATTCATGTCGCTGACAACCACATGACATCCGTTTTCCAGAAAAGCTTCTGATACAGCTTTTCCGATTCCCGACGCGCCACCGGTTACGATGACTGTTTTATTTTCTATATTTAACCAACTCATTGCATTCTCCTTCACTTATTTTCACAAATTTATCCGGCTAATCCTCTAAGAAAATCAAGGATTCCCTGAAGTGCATCTTTCTCATCAATGCCATCCGCCATGATGGTCACGGTTTCTCCTTCATGGACACTTAATCCCAGAATGGAGATCACACTTTTGCAGTTTGCGACACGCTTTTCTTTTTTGATAAAAAGATCGCTGTTATACTTTTGGGTCAACTGGCAGAGTTCTGCCGCATAGATAGCGTGGATACCTGACGGATTTTTAATTTTAAACCCTTTGGATATCATCCTTTACCCCTTCTAAGCAACGATCTTAATCGTCGTTCCAACTGCCATTCCCGGATTGGGTTTCGCTTCCACAACAATGGCTCCCGGCATGAGTGACTCTTCTTTTCCGTTAAAGTTCACCGTTAGATGGCCCAAATTCGTCAAATTGCGTTCCGCGATATCTCCGACATATGCTATTTTAAAAGCATGGTCCCCCAACATGAGGGTCTGCCCGGGTTCAATCTTTTGTTTTGGTTTTTCCACTTTAATGGAATAACAAAAATCCTTTAAAGTATCCGGCGCTTCATTGCCGAAAAGGATCAGCATTTCCGTTCCAAAGGCTTCCACGTTGTCACCTTTACCGATGACCTGCGTTTCGTAAATCGTCTGACTCATTTTTACCCCTTTCGGATATCCTTCTGACCCGGGATTATTTCCCGGGTCATGCTTCTCATCATTTTTAATACAGTCCAAAGCTACACAGCCAGGCAACTAAAACCCGTGGCACCCCAACCATAAAGCGGGAGTAAAGAACCGAAGGCACTCCGACTTCCACCGTATCAGGATCCGCTTCTGCCAATCCCAAACCAACAGGGATAAAGTTACAAGCACACTGGGTATTAATGGCAAACAATGCCGGCAGTGCCAAACTCGGTGCAATATTGCCTTTGCCTATTTCGGTTCCGATTAAGGTTCCGACGATCTGGGCAATCACAGCGCCAGGCCCCAGCAAACAGGATAAAACAGGAATGGAGCAGATAAAGCCCAAAACCACGAGGCCCACAATATTACCTGCTAACGGCGTCAGCAATTTGGCAAACCAATCGCCAAACCCCGAGCCATTGATAATCCCGATTAACATGGCAACAAATGCCATAAACGGAAGAATTGTTGTAATCATCGATTGAACCGCATCACGACCTGCCTGATACAAGGTATTAACAAAATGGCCGACACCCATCCCGACTTTTTGAATAAAGCTGGATTTCGCTCCCAACGTTTCGGTCACTTTTTTATCTGCGCTGAAGGTTCTGCCATCATTGTCATCTTTTTCTTCAACCGGGGTTGCTTCTGCTGCCGGTGCCTTATCGTCTTCTCCGATGGCCACGGCTCCTGGAGCCGCCGCTTCCACCTGATCCACACCAACTCCTGAAACGTAGATATCTTCGGTAATAAAGCTGGCCAGAGGACCGCTCTTGCCCACGGGCATCACGTTAATGGTTGGAATGCGTTTTTGAGGATAAATGCCGCAACGCAGCGTCCCGCCACAGTCGATGATGACCATAAAAATTTCTTCTTCCGGAACGGATGTTTTAAACCCGTTGACCGCTTTACAGCCGGTAATCCCGACAATCTTTTCAACGATCTCCGGTTCTGCGCCGCCCCCGGTAATGAATAACAACGTATCTTTACCCTTCTGCGGTTTAACGGTCAGAGGACCTCCAAATCCACCAGCACCTTTACTGATTTTTACTGCTTGATATTTCGCCATGATTTGATTCCTCCTATGCAGCCTGGTGGCTGTCCTTGAATTCGTTACTCAGTTCAATTCCCTGCTGTTTCATCACAATTTTTGTGGTCAGATCCGTCGCCCACCCGGCAACAAAATTCATCACCAGACCCACGAGCATATAGCGTACAGCCAGGGGTGTTGTATCCAGGCCCAATGTCGTGATCCCGTTGGCTATGCCCAGATAAATAAAGATTTCTCCAACATTAATGTGGGGGAACAGTCCGGAATTGGTATGGCAATGGTAAGATGCCGAAGCATAATAGCTTGGCTTCATCCGTTCCGGTAAAAACTTACCAATGGATAACGCCATCGGGTTACCCAGCATAAACGCAGACACAAACGGGAGAATTCCGTACGCCAGAATCACATTTTTGGAACAGAATTTTGCAAACTTATTGACCTTTTCCGGTCCGATAAACGCGATCAGTGCGTTCATAAAAACAAGCAGCAGTAAAACTTTTGGAATAATGCTGGAGACCCAGCCGACCAGTGTGGTTGCACCGGCATCAAACAGACCCATGAAACCTTGTGCAAAAGATACGATAGCATTCATTTATAATTGCCTCCTATTTTTCTCTTCATCCTTCAAACGGTTGGACGGGTTCTTCTCCCACGATCAAAGAAGTGGGAAACGCCATCTGTCAGCCGTTGAAGTGGACTGGGTGGTGTTGGAACCTCTCCACCCGCCGTAATAATATTATAATTGGACGATGCGTCCAATACCGCTTTTGAAAGCGGTCCTGCCAAATGCATTGCCTTGCAGTCGGCCTTTGAGAGACTGCCTACATGCTTTCCTTCAAAACCAGAATCAAAACTTTTAAAGCGGGCAAACACCGTAACCCCTTGCATATACCGGCCGGTCACAATGGTTCCTTCGTCATCAATTGCGAACATCACAATCGATCCGGCATTAAAAGCACCCCGTTTCCGGCCGATCGCCACCCGGCGCCCGCCTTCCCGGAGTTCCCGGTAATGTTTTGAAAAACTTCTCATCTGAATAAACGTTAATGCATATTGCAGGACAAAAGCGACAAACGCCAAAATAATCAGTAATAAAATATTCATATGGACTCCTTAATGATGGAATTTTTTATCCAAATAAATCACAGGATTTAATAAAATACATCAGAAAATCATGATAATTCTTAATCTGGGAAAGATCCCGGACGAGTTTTTTGTCGGATGAAATCGCAATGATCTCATCATAAACCTGGACGAGAACAATATCATCTTCCTTTCCCTGGGGCAATGCGACCAGGAAAATGATTTTTAAAGCGTTGTTTTCCCCTGTTTTCATGGTTTGGGGAAACACGCCAACACAAACCACCGTTTTTCCAGAACAGGTTTGATAACCGTGAGGAAACGCCACTTCCTCATCAAAGACCATTGTTGATTTGGCCTCCCGTTCATCGATTCTCTTTTTAAAGGCATCATCAACCAAACCGCGTTTTGTCAAAACATCAATCATATCGTGGACATTATCCTGATAGTCCTTTTCCGGATTCAGGACAAAGAACGTGTCTTCATCCAGCAAACTGAGCAACACCGATTCGACACCGCGAATCAGAGGAATGTTGAGCTTTTTTGTGTGCCGGACCCGGTCAATATTCTTTCGCAGGCTTTCTTCATCAAAGATTTCATCCACCAGAATGACCGGTGTTGTTGTATCGTAATCGGCGGATACGGTTGAAACGACCAAATCAAAGGTATCCAGGGTCTTTCCTCCCAGCGACGCATCGTCGTTACAGATCACCAAATCCGTATTGGAATCAAAGACCCGCCGCAGCTGTTTCATAACCAGCCGGGCTGTTGCCCGTCCCGTTCCACAGATGACCGCCACCCGGTACGCGACGGATGCTGCTTCTGCCCGTTCACTGAGAAAAATCTCAAAATATGCTGCCAGAAAACCAATTTCATCTTCTGCCAGCGGGGTACCGAGTTTCTCTTCAATCACTTGCCCTGCCATGGCTGCCACCCGGTACGCCACACTGAATTTTTCTTTCATACTGCTGACCATCGGGTTATGGAGATGAATCCCATATCGCAACCGGTTGGTCATAAAATAAATATGATAGATAAATTCCTCAAGGGCACCTTCGTTGCCTATTTTAACGGTAAGTCCTGTTTCCTGGCGGATACGGCACATGATTTCTTCCACCATTTCCAATACCTCATCGGAAACATCTACATGATTTTCCACTCCGGAAATATCGTAGGGGGTTCGCATTCCGGAAAATGGAATGGTCAGAAAGATCTTTTCCTCAACCGGAAAAGAAATGGAAAGTTTGGATCCGATGTGCGCCGTGATTTGTTCGACCATGCTGTAACATGGATTTTTTAACAGTTCCTGATATTTTTGATCCTGAAATGTGACAGGATGATTGTTAAACGCCCGATCCAGAGTGATGGTCAAAAACTTAAGAAAGAAATCAATCGTCATGGCATCCAAATGCCAGGCTGCGGCCTGGCCACGGATGGCTTCGACAATATCCTTGTCCAGAAAATCTTTATCGTAAATCACATTAAAATTATTTTCCAGAACAAAGAAACGCAGATTTAATTCTTCACCTTTTAAATAAATCCCTGAATTGGTTTTGCCGACAATGGATAAATTATGCAATGCCAAAATCTTTTTAAGTTTTTTGATATCCGCCAGAATGGTTGACCGGCCAATGCTCATCGCATAGGCCAATTCATCGATCAGATACGGCTGATCACAATGCATCAGGGTATCGATAATGAAACTCATTCGCATTTGGGGAACCTCAAAGCAGGCATTCTGCATTTCCAAATCACTGCGGGCCCGGCGATAGCGTTCTTCATTTAAAATATAAAGTTTATAAGCACCATGACGTCCTTCGATAACGGCGACCCCTCTTAATGTTCCATTGAGCTGCCGGATATCGTTTTGAATCGTTTTGAGACTAACCTTCAGTTTTTCAACCAAAATGTCATTGGTTACCTTTTGTTTCTGTTCTAATAAATGAAGTATGGACACCGACCGGTTTTCAACATCAAACCATCTCATCTTGCTTCACATCCCTCCCCGTGTACTGATTTCTTTGACTGTTATCAGTATACGACTCTTTAAGAATTAATTAATACTTAGATTTTCAACGGACCGGAAATCAATTTATGCACATTATTTCCAGTGTTCCGAAAAAAAATAAACTAATGTCGATTTCATGAAAACATTTTATCATGTTTTCGCTAAAAACCGGTACCCTCTTTTTGAAGGTGCTCTGTATTTTTTGCAATAAAAAAACTCAAAACGGATAACGTTTTGAGTTAGTCTTCTTTTGGAGGTGCCACCCAGAATCGAACTGGGGATAGAGGTGTTGCAGACCTTTGCCTTACCGCTTGGCTATGGCACCATGGAGCGGAAGACGAGATTTGAACTCGCGACCCTCGCCTTGGCAAGGCGATGCTCTACCACTGAGCCACTTCCGCATCAATTATTCATTCTTGTGTTTTTCAGCCCACCCAATCCTAAGGATTGTTCTTAAAATAAAGATGGTGCCCAGAGGCGGAATTGAACCACCGACACGGGGATTTTCAGTCCCCTGCTCTACCGACTGAGCTATCTGGGCAAAATGGCGACTTGGATGAGATTCGAACTCACGACCTCCAGCGTGACAGGCTGGCATTCTAACCAACTGAACTACCAAGCCGCGCAATATCACTATGGTGGTCGCTACAGGGCTCGAACCTGTGACCCCCTGCTTGTAAGGCAGGTGCTCTCCCAGCTGAGCTAAGCGACCACTTTTTTGAAGCACAGGTATTATTATACGTTACAGCCGCCCGATTGTCAACGGCATTTTATTATTTTTTTAGAAAAAGATCATTTCTTCTTGGGATTATCCCCTTTTTTCTACCACAAATTGGACCCGGTCACTTTCTGATCCGCCGGCCATAAATGTCCCAAAGGTGTAAATTTTAGGATCTATAAATGCCGGAATCTTCAAAAGTTTAAACACGTCTTCCACTGAATGAATATATTGATGCTGGGTTTCTTCACAGCGTTCGTACAAATCATTTTTCTGCCGGATAAAAAAGGACAGATCGTAATTCATCTTGTTATTGTCCAGGTCCGGCTGATTTTCCCAAACGCAAAACACATCATCCAGATTGTACACAAAAGTATTGTCGCCAATCACTTCTTTGTATTTTTCCGGTGTGTTCATATCAAAAAGAAGTAATCCGCCTGGCTTTAACGCGTCCAAACTGCACATGATAAAATTTTCGATTGCTTTTAAGTCCGGCAGGTAATTGACGGTATCACAACAACAGATCACCGCATCAAATTGTTCCCCAATGGCAAAGTTGCTCATATCTCCTTTAAAAAAACGGATTGTGTTCAGCCCTGCTTTTTCTGCTTTTTCATCTGCTATGGTCAGCATATTGTCTGATAAATCGACAGCGGTCATTTCAAATCCTTTTTGAGCCAGTTCCAGGGTAATGTTGCCGGTCCCACACCCAAATTCCAAAATGGACTTGACCGGGCTTTTCGCATTGAGAAGCAACCGGAAAACATAATCGGCCCATTCGTGATAATCTATTTCCTGCATTAATGCGTCGTACACCTGTGCAAAATCATCGTACATTTTAATTGACTCCCTCTTTTTTCAATCGTGTTCCTTAATACTGCTGTGGTGCCCCAATAATCGCTAAATCCGCCGCCAGTCCCCTTAGCAGAACGGTCTCGTCAAACTGGAAAGTAGCGGTATGCAAACCGCTTGTATATCCTTTTTCTTCATTTTGACATCCCAAACCCATAAACAGGCTGGGACGATAGTGGCCATAGAATGCAAAATCTTCGGCGATCATCAGCTTTTTAAAAGGCATCCGCTGGGATTCGTCGCCCAGTAATGGCCAAACTTGTGCATACAAATGATCATCATTCACAACCGGCGGGTACATATCGATAAATTTCAGATCAATTTTCACCCGGGTCATCGTTTCAATCCCCCGGGCCATTTCCCCCAACCGGTTTTGAATGGTATGATGAATGGCTTCATCATAAGAGCGCATGGTTCCTGTCAGGGCCACGTGATCGGCAATGACATTCATTCGCGATCCCCCATGGATCGTCCCCAGATGAACCACCGCTTCCGTTTTCGGACTTAAGGAGCGGCTCACAATGCTTTGAACCGCCGAAACGAGCTGTGCCGCTGCAACAATCGCATCAATCCCCTGATCTGGATTTGCTGCATGGCCGCTTTGGCCGTAAATATCAATATAGATTTCAGAATTCATGGCAATGATTGGTCCCGGTGACGTCGCAATCACTCCTTCCGGAATAAACGGAAATAAGTGATAGCCAAAGACAGCCGCAACGTTATATTTTTCAAAAATACCCGATTCCGCCACAGGCTTGGCCCCACCCGGACCTTCTTCTGCCGGCTGAAAAATGAGCAGCACGTTGCGCACCCGTTTTTGTGGATCGTCGTGGAGCACCTTTGCCAAAAGCAAAAGCATGGTCATATGACCGTCATGGCCACAGGCGTGCATCATCCCCTGGTGGCATGAGGCAAAATCCGTGGTCTGCGGTTCTTCAATCGGAAGCCCATCCATATCGGCCCGAAACGCAATCGTCTCACACGCGCTTTCATCCCGGGCTGGAATGTATAATGACACTCCGGTTTTTACGATCACTTCGGGCTGGTATCCCATCGTTTGTAAATAATTGACAATCCAATCCCGGGTCTGGGTTTCTTCAAACCCACTTTCTGGAATGCGGTGTAAAGCCCTGCGTATCGTTATCGCTTCATCTTTATAGGCCCTTAGTTCCGGGGGTAAACTTTTTTTCCAATTCATTGATTCCTCTTCGTTTTTTTAATTACAACAAGCGCTTTTCCATATACTGGTGTGCGCTGTTTTCCAACTGATCCGGTAATGGGGATAATTCCACACTGCCGTATTTGCGTTTGAGCGTCTCCGCCAGAATGAAATCACAAAGTGCAGGGTTTTTAGGAAGTAAACACCCATGGCTGTAAGTGGCAAAGACATTTTTGTACCTTGCCCCTTCCTGATGATCTTCCCCGTTGTTCCCATAGCCTTTTAACACGCGACCCATGGGCCGTACCCCGCTGCCGAGATAGGTTTTACCCGAATGATTTTCAAAACCAACCACATGATTTCCAGGCAACTCATCAAAGGTGAAGGCGTAATTACCAATCATCCTTTTTTTTATTCCTTCGGTATAAATATCAATGGCACCAATGAAATCACATTGTTCACCATCCCATGTTTTATAATACTGGCCCAGCATCTGATACCCGCCGCAGATGGCCAGAAAGGTTTTGCCATCTTCAATGGCCGCTTTGATTTCCCGGGTTTTGGCCCCCTGAAGATCCGGCAGCAGCACTTCCTGCTCAAAATCCTGTCCTCCGCCGATAAAAAACAAATCGTAATCGGATGCTTTAAAAGATTCCCCGACACTGGCAGTGCTGACACTCACGTCCATGCCCCGCCACTGGAGCCGTTTCTGCATACACAAGACATTGCCCCGGTCTCCATACAGATTTAAGATATCCGGATATAAATGACAAATTTTTAATTCCATGCGTTTCTCCTATTCCCAGAAATTCTTAAAGCCATACAGCTTACTGATCTTCACCCTCAAATCAAGCATTGCCGTATACGTGGGCATGATATAAACCGGTTTATCCTGAGCCGTGCATGTCTGCATCAAGGTTTCATAATCCTTGATCACCTTCATCTTGCTTTCCGGAACCCCTGCATATTTAAAACGCAGAGCCATGTCTTCCGCCCGGATTCCGGACAGATAGAGACCATCAAGCAGATCGCTCATTTCTGCAATCTGTTCAAAATCTACATCCCAAATCCAGCTTACATCGGTCCCGTCGGCATCCCGGTCGTTGAGACATACCACAAAAACAGAAGGTTCTGTCACATTGGTGACAAAATTAAGCACCTGATTACATCCTGCCGGATTTTTTACCAAAATCATGCGAATGGCCGTGTCGTCAATGGTAAATTTCTCCATCCTGCCGAAGCCGCATGAAAATTCTGACAGCGACCGGATGACCATAGGCGTATCCAATCCCAGCGCTTTGCCGATGGCCACCGTTCCAATGGCGTTATAGATGTTATAACCCCCGGGTAAATTGATGGTCGCCTGGTAAGTCTTGCCATCCACTGTCATTTCCACCACCGATTTATCGGTATCGGTTGCCACTACTTTACTCACGGACAAATCCGGCTGAGGTCTGTGATACCCACAAGCCGGACAGCGATACCCCCCCAAATGCCCGTACGTCACATAATCATAAATGTATTCATGCTTGCATTTGATACAGTAAGGTGCATCGGAAACTTCCTCAACCCGGTTTGTATAAATGGGTGTATCCACGCCATAAAAAATCACCGGATTTTTAACCTCTTCAGCGATGGAAGCCGTGAGCGAGTCGTCCGCATTCAGACACAAGGTGGCATCCGGACTGTGGCTGATTCCAATTTTGATATTATTTAACGTGTGGGTCACTTCTCCATAACGATCGAGCTGATCCCTGAAAACATTGGTAACAATCACCGCCCTGGCATTCACCAGCGTGGACACTTCTTTAAACGCCGCTTCGTCACATTCAATCAATGCGTAATCTTTGGTGCATTTGCCGGATAACGTGGCATTGGTTGCAAATTCCGCGGTGATTCCGGTGATTAAATTCGCTCCGGATTTATTGGTAAAATAAGACAGTCCCCCATCCATCAGAACCTGTTCAATCATTCTGGCTGAAGTGGTTTTGCCATTGGTACCCGTCACAATGATACAGGTAACTCCTTTCGATAATTCCCCCAATACATTATGGTAGAGTCCCATGGCGATAAGTCCTGGAAAGTCGGTTCCACCCCGCCCCAGTAAACGGAGGGCGCTCTTGGTCATTTTACAGAGTAATACGGAAAAAAATGTTCTAATTTTCATGCTGAAAATTATATCACTAATTTTCAGGTTATACAATAAAAAAGAAGGTGCTCCCGGCACCTTCATAATCGCTTTGTACGCATACAACTGTTGTCCATTGGCAACCTCTGTCAAGCATTGATGATTTCAATAATCGGTTCCCCGGCTTTTACCGGTCCGGTTTTTAAAACTTTAATCCGTTTGGTCGCTGGAATATTGGTAAACACAACCGGAACAGCATCGGAGGGCGCATTCGTGTGAATAACATCCAAATCAAAACCGACCAGGGCTTCACCAGCTTTCACCGTGTCCCCTTGAACAATATGAGCTGTAAACCCTTTGCCCTCCAGATTAACCGTGTCAATGCCAATATGAATCATCAGTTCAATCCCATTTTTGTCCCGAAGCCCAATGGCATGTTTCGTCGGGAACAACACTTCTACCTTCGCGTCACAAGGCGCTTGAACCTCTTGACCCGTTGGAAAAATGACAACCCCATTGCCAAGCATCCGCTGACTGAAAACCGCATCCGGGGTTTCCGCAATGGGTGCCAGCCTTCCGTCAACCGGCGCACAATAAATCGCACCCAGCGCATCCTCTACTTTTGTCGTCACGGATTTTTCATCAAATTCCGGACGTTTTTTTA
>JAQWCN010000122.1 GCA_028705955.1 Eubacteriaceae bacterium | reverse complement strand
CAAAAAGAAACGCATCAACACCTGCGTGGAAAGCGAGCTGTACTGCCGCCAGAGCGCATTGGATGAAATCCTGCCCTATGCGGATCTCATCATTTCGGATATCAAGCACATCGACCCGGAGGTCCATAAGGGCTTCGCCGGCGTGAGCAATGCGCTGGTCCTCGAAAACATCAAGCATGTGGTGGATTGCAAGGTACCGCTCATCCTTCGGATTCCCATCGTCCCGGGCTATAACGACGATGAGGCCAACATCCGGGGAACGGCGGAATTCATCCAGAAGGAACTGGGAAATCGCATTGTGCAGCTGCAGCTTCTGCCCTTCCGGCCCATGGGTGAGGATAAATACCTCTCCCTTGGACGGCCATACCCCATGGAGGACCAGAAGCAGATTGACGCCAAGGTGTACATGCCGGCCAACCGGCGCATCGCTGAGATTTTCAGAGAATACGGTGTACCGGTGGAAAATGGTGCCGATAATCTGAATGCAGAGATGGTAGCCGGCGGCAAACGCTAAAAGCAGAGTGGCACCTGGTGCCAAAAGAAAGGGGATGAGGGAATTGGCAGGAGACGGTCGGCGGATTTTTACATCGGAATCCGTCACAGAAGGCCATCCTGATAAGGTGTGTGATATTCTGTCGGACTCCGTTCTGGATGCCCTGCTCCGGGAGGATCCGGATGCCCGGGTGGCCTGTGAGGTGACCGCGTCCACTGGACTCATCCACGTCATGGGCGAGATTACCACCACGGCGCATATTGATTACGACGCCGTCGTCCGGGAGGCCCTGGTGGGCATCGGATACGATGGCGAGGAAAGCGGCTTTGATGGCCGGCACTGCGGGGTGATGGTCAGCCTCCACGCGCAGTCTCCGGATATCGCCCGGGGCGTGGATTTGGCCCAGGATTCCAAAAGCCTGGGGGCCGGGGACCAGGGCATGATGTTCGGCTATGCCTGTGATGAGACCGAGGCCTTCATGCCTCTGCCCATCCACTATGCCAATGCTTTGACCAAGCGGCTGGCGGCGGTGCGCAAGCAGGGAATCTTAGATTATCTGAAGCCGGACGGGAAGGCTCAGGTTTCGGTGCGCTATGGCGACCATGGTCCCATGGCCGTGGAGACCATCGTGGTGGCGGCCCAGCATCGGCCGGAAATCAGCCCCTCCCGCATCCGTCGTGAGATGATCGCGGCGGTGATTGAGCCGGTGGTGCCGGATATCCTGCTGGGCGAGGATGTCCGCATCCTGGTCAATGCCACGGGGCGCTTCGTCCTGGGAGGACCGGGTGCGGATACGGGATTGACCGGCCGGAAGATCATCGTGGATACTTATGGCGGCTATGCCCGCCACGGCGGCGGCGCCTTCTCCGGGAAGGATCCCACCAAGGTGGACCGCACCGGCAGCTATGTCGCCCGGTACCTGGCCAAAAATATCGTTGCGGCGGGCCTGGCCCGAAAATGTGAAATCCAGCTGGCCTACGCCATCGGCGTGGCCAAGCCGGTGTCCCTTTATGTGGATACCTTCGGGACGGCACAGGGGCACAGTGATGCCGCCATCGCCGGACGCATTGCCCAGGGCTTTGATTTAAGGCCCCAGGCCATCATCGAACGCTTAGGACTACGGCGCCCCATCTATGCTCAGACCGCCAGCTACGGCCACTTCGGCCGGCTGGACCTGGACTTGCCCTGGGAAGCCGTGGATTTAGGGGATTTATTTTAAGCGGGTCGTAAGACCCTTGTTGAAACGTTAAAAAACTGCAGTTGCAGATAATTTTTAAAAATTAATGGAGGTTTTATTATGAGTTGGAACATGAATGATCAGGATGTCAGCAAAATCGTATCTCGTATTTTGGGGGAGATGCAGGGATCGAAGCCAGCGGCGGTCAAGGATGAAAGCCATCCCGATTTCTACAAGAATTTCGTTCCCAATGAAGTCTTAGGCGAAGGCGGGTGTGAACCCTTCGATACCGACTACGGCCTGATGGACTCCTCAGTCTTATCGACCTTGGGACCCAGCCCCTATCCGAGAGTGAACCGGATTCTCAAACGGGTACACGAAATTGAAGAAACCGTGGATGAAGAACGGGCCATGCTTTACACCGAAGCCCATAAAAAACTGGGTGCCGGCGGCTCTGTGATTCTGAAGAATGCCAAAATCTTAAACCACATCCTCCAGAACATGACCATCAACATCTATCCGGACGAACTCATCGTTGGCGAAATGGGTGCACCGGCCCGTTTCGCACCCATCTACCCGGAATTCTCCTATGACTGGATTGTGGATGAGCTCCAGAACTCACCCTGGGCAGACCGTCAGTCTGACCGTTTCGCCTGCTCCGAAGAAACCAAGAAGAACCTGCTCTCCATCGCCGACTACTGGGAAGGCCAGAACTTAAAGGATCAGCTGGAACAGTTCTTAAGCGAAGAAGTCTTAATCGGTTCTTCCTTAGGCAATACCGCTCCCGTCCACTTCCCGAATCTGTACATGTACGGCGGCACCGGCCACTATACCATGGACTTTGACGGCGTGCTCAAATGCGGCCTCAAGGGCGTGAAATGCCACGTTGCCCGCTGCCTGACCAGCTTAGGTGAAGACAGCATCGATACCCAGGAAGGCCTGGAAAAACGGGAATTCTATACCGCCACCTTAATCGCACTGGAAGCCGGCTCCATGTGGATTCGCCGCTACGCCGCCCTGGCCAAGGAAATGGCCGATCAGGAAGCCGATGTCGAACGGAAGAAAGAACTCCTGAACATCGCAGAAAACTGCGAATGGATCTCCGAAAACCCGGCCCGCAACCTGTGGGAAGCCATGCAGCTCATGAACTTCATGGTGGAACTGGTCCTCATCGAATCCAATGGCCACTCCATCTCCTACGGCCGCTTTGACATGATTTTGAATCCTTACTACGAAGCCGACATGAAAGCCGGCCTCATCAAGAAATCCTTCGCATCCCAGCTCATCGAGTGCTTCTATGTGAAGGTCTTCGAACTGCGTAAGCTCAGAGACGAACAGACCGCGACCCTTAACTCCGAAGTGGGTATCGGCGGCTCCTGCCTCCTCTGCGGTGGCGTCAATGAAAAGGGCGAAGATGCCACCAATGATATGACCTATCTGTGTATCGAAGCCTACAACCATACCCGCCTCACCGACCCCTGGTTCGCCGCTCGTTGGTTTGAAGATGCACCCTGGGAATACAAGGTGAAATTAGTGGAATCCATCAAGATCGGGACGGGCCAGCCGAAGCTCTTCAATGACGGCGGCGTTATTCCCGCATTGATTGCCAATGGCCTCACCGTTGAAGAAGCCCGTGATTATACTGTCGTCGGCTGCGTGGAAATAGAAGTCGCTGGTAAGACCTATGGTGCCCACGATGCCGATTACTTCAACATGGCCCGTGTTCTGGAATTCGCCATCAATAATGGGAAGACCGTCGAAGGCGAACAGGTATCCATCGACACTGGCAGCATCGCCACCTTCAAGAATATGGACGAAGTCATGGCCTCCTTCGAAACTCAGATGAAATATTGGGTTAACCGCATGGCCGCCTTCATGAATGCGTCAGAAATCATGCACGCCCGGATTAAACCTCTGCCCTTCGCATCCTGCATGATCAACGACTGTATTGATAAGGCGAAGGATCTCACCCAGGGCGGTGCCAAGTACAACTTCGCCGGTCCCCAGGGTGTTGGGATCGCATCCGTCGCCGATGGTCTGTCCACCATTGAACAGATTATTTTCGATGAAAAACGCGCCACCGGTGCCGAACTCCTGGATGCCCTGAGCAAGAACTGGGCAGGTTATGAAGAATTATACCGCTATATCAACAGCGAACAGGTCCATCACTATGGTAACGATGATGACTATGCCGATAAATATGCGACCTATGCAGCAGACGTATACTGTGATGAAGTCAGCAGCCACAATTGTACCCGTGGTGGCAAAATGATCCCCGGGCTCTATTCCGTCTCCGGTAATGTCGGCCTCGGCCTGACCCAGGGAGCCTCCATTGATGGCCGTATGGCCCAGGAAGCCCTGTCCAACAGCTTAGGACCAGTGCATACCAAGATTGGCTGCCACGATGTCACCGGACCCACCGCCATGGGGAATTCCGCCAACAAGATCGACCATCAGAAGGCCGGAAATGGCACCCTGATGAACGTCCGCTTCAGCCCTGCCTGCGTGGCCGGTGCCAACGGAACCGAAAACTTTATCAATTACATCGATGGCTATTTCCATAAGGGTGCCCAGCACTGCCAGTTCAACATCGCCAATACGGAAATGCTGAAGGATGCTCAGAAGCATCCGGAAAACTACCCGGGCCTCTTAGTTCGTGTTGCCGGATATTCCGCTTACTTCGTACGGATGACCAAGGCCCTCCAGGACGACCTCATCGGCCGGAACTCCTACGATAATTTCAACTAGGATACCGTTTATCGATCAATACACACACCTCGTGATGGGGCATTCCGCTATCCGGAATGCTCCATCCTGAATAAAGAGATAGGAGATTATAATGCAGAATGAAGCCTTGGGCATGATTGAAACCAAAGGGATGGTGGGCTGTGTCGAAGCCGCCGATGCCATGGTGAAATCCGCCAATGTTGAGCTGACGGGCTATGAGATGATCGGCTCCGGTCTGATTACTGTTATGGTCCGTGGTGATGTCGGTGCGGTGAAAGCCGCCGTCGATG
Source organism: Eubacteriaceae bacterium (assembly GCA_028705955.1). Classification (GTDB taxonomy): domain Bacteria; phylum Bacillota; class Clostridia; order Eubacteriales; family Eubacteriaceae; genus JAQWCN01. The sequence goes on along the minus strand of JAQWCN010000122.1, from coordinate 435 downwards.
CCGGTGCCGCCGCTGCGGACAAGGTCGGACAGGTGGTTTCGGTCCACGTCATCCCCCGTCCCCATCCCGATGTAGAAAAAATGCTGCCGAAGTTTGAATCGGTTTAATTTGAGAGGAAGAACCCATGAAAGAAGAATTAATGAACCAATTAATGGAAGAAGTATTGAAGAAGATTGATACGGCAGAAGCAGCCGACTGCTGTCCGAAACCCGTTGCCAATTGTGGTTTGACCGAATTTGTTGGAACTGCCATCGGCGATACCATCGGATTCGTCATCGCCAATGTGGATGCCAATCTCCACGAAGCCATGAAGCTGGATGCCAAATACCGTTCCATCGGGATTTTATCCGCCCGTACCGGTGCCGGCCCCCATATCTTTGCGGCGGATGAAGCGGTCAAAGCTACCAATACCGAAATGGTCATTTGTGAAATGGC
>JAQWCN010000121.1 GCA_028705955.1 Eubacteriaceae bacterium | reverse complement strand
ACCCTTTTGGTGGATGGCGGCGATTATTCCCAGGGCTCCCTGATGAATGGCATTTATACAACCGTTTCCCCGGATTTGGTCTTGTTGGGAACGATGGGATACGACGCGACAACCCTGGGCAATCATGAATTTGATTATGGACTGACGCCGCTGACCCAATCCCTGACGGCCGCTTCTTCATCAACGATTCCACCGGTTCTGGCGTCCAATATCCTATTTGGATCCAGCGCTCAATCCCAGGCGTTAAAGGGAATTGTCGACAAAGTGGGGACCAAGACAAAAATTGTTGAAAAAAATGGGGTTAAAATTGGTCTGTTCGGATTGATGGGACAGGACGCCAATAAGGATATTCTCAACAAAGGGGATGTCAGTTTTGCGGATCAGCAGGAAACGGCCAAACAATGTGTGAGTACCCTTAAGAGCCAGGGCGCCCAGATTATTGTCTGCTTGTCTCACAGCGGAACGACAGAGGGGAACGATAAGTCGGAAGACATCGAACTGGCCCGAAAAGTGGATGGGATTGATGTGATTATCAGTGCCCATTCCCATCGGGTATTGGAACAGCCCATCAGCGAAAACGGGACACAAATTGTTTCCTGCGGATGTTATGGGCAGTACCTGGGGGAACTGGATATCGATCCCCAGTCCAAAGACGTTAAAAATTACAAGCTGGTGAGTCTGGACGATCAGGTGGCTCAGGATCAGACGGTGACCGATCAGGTGAATGCCTATCATGAGGATGTTCAATCCCAATGGCTTTCGGGTTACGGGCTGACCTATGACCAGGTTGTCGCAAAGAGCAATAAGAATTTTGAGACGCTGGAAACCATGTCTAACAATTACGGGAACTCGGATATCGCGGATTTGATCACGGATGCCTACCGTTGGAAGGTCGGGCAGCAAGGGGAAAAACCCATTGGCCTTACCGCGACGGGAACGACCCGGGGCTCGATTGTCAAAGGGGATGTCACTTTATCCGACGCCTTTAATCTGGCTTCAGTGGGATCGGGGAGCGACGGCAGTGTCGGCTCGTCCATGGTGGAGGCCTGGCTCACCGGGGATGAGCTCCGGTTGATTTGCGAGTACGATACGTCCATGAACCGCAAAGGCGGAGACAGCCAGCTTTATTTCTCCGGGCTGCGGTATACCTACAATGACAGCCGTCCCCTTTTAAACAAGGTGGTGGATGTGGAAGTTCAGGACAGTGATGGCAATTGGCAGGCCATTGATGGAACAAAAGGTTATGCCATTGCCACCAATTCTTATCTGGCGCAAATGGTCGCGTCAGTCAAAGCGGCTTCTCACGGTCTGCTCGATATCACGCTTAAAGATAAAGATGGCAATGCGGTATCAGATGTTAAAACGCTGATTTTGAAAGATAAAGATGGAAAGGAAGAGAAGGATTGGATGACCCTTGTGGAATACTTTCAGTCCTTCAGCAAGGATGCGACCGGCAAGAGTGTGATTCCGGCCAGTTACAACGCGACCCGGGACACAAAGAAAGCAGTGGACAACTCCCCCGAAAATTTTGTGAAAAATACTTCAGTATTTGGATGGGTTGAATACGGTCTGGGGGCCGCACTGATTGTGGTGGTGGTGCTGATCATTGGTTTGGTCAGACGTCACCGGAAGAAGAAAGCCGGCATCAAAAGAGGAAAAGATAAAAACGGAAGATTTTAAAAAAAGCCACGGTTTTGCCGTGGCTTTTTTTTGGCTTCAACAGGATGCACTTCGGACTACAATCCCCCAGGGATTTCCTTACTGCACCGGCAGAACAAAACTGGCTTCCTGCTTTTTGTGATTGGAGTCATACTGGGAAACCGTCAGGGTGATCTGATCACTGGTGTTATCCAGACCGTAGCAGGCTTGAGCGCCGTTACAGGACGCACCGACAGGAGTCGCCTGGGCGTAAGTGGTGATGTTTCCTGGATAAGAGCTGGCGACGGCGTTGCCGGCATCCAGAACTTTAAAATCCCCATCCCCGAAATAAAGATCCTGAACGTCGCTGGTGTAGCCTAAATTATTGTAAGAATAGGTGACCACGACCACCTGGGCAGGATTTTTATCTGAATACGCATTGCGTTCATCGGTGGCGGTGACACTGTCGATGGTCAGGGACCATTGGCCATCCACGGTCCAGGTTTCCCCGGGACCGTAGGTTTTGGTCTGGGCCGTGTCATTGCTTTGCCCCGACGAAGAAGAGGATGATGAACCGGATGAACGGCAGCTGGCGATCATGACGATCAGAACCAGAACCAGTACAGCAAAGACGACGATCAGCCCCACCTGTTTATTTTTTTTCATGTGATTCTCCTTATTTTATTTCTTTTTTCCTTATTTTAGCGGTTCAGAAATGCACTGATAAGATACACAGCACCAAAAGCAAAAGCGACAAAGGCCCAGACATACAGATCTGAGTAGCTGCCGGCACTCACAGCGCCAATCAGTCCGGCAAACAGATAAAAACATCCGGCGGTAATCGGCCCGCCCCGGCCCTCTTTGTTCCGGGTGGCAAGGCCGATAATTCCGGATACAATCATGCAGATCGCGACGATCACGCCGGCGCTTCCGGAGGATTCTCCGTTGCAGGCCATGGCGTTGGACAAGCCGGCAGCACAGGATTGAAACAAGATAAACAGTGACAAGACGATTGAGATAATGCCGATAATCAGTTTGGCAGTTTTCATGGTTACTCCTTTGGGTTAGATTTAAATTCAATTTTATTATAGAACAATCCCGGGGCGAATTGGTGTGCTGGCTGCACACAAACGGAGGAAAATTTAAAATTTGAATAAAAAACAGCGCTTCGGGGAGCGCTGAAATCATTTTTTATAAGATTGTTATGTGGTTTATAGGGGCAGCGAGGAGAGAAGCCCTGAGAGACACAGGGTGACACAGAGAAAGATCACTGGCCACAAGAACCAGCCGATGATGCGTCTGACCGGACTGGGGTCCTGCATCAGCGGAAGGTTATCCCGGATGTTCCGGTAGTTGCCAAAGAAGACCGTGACCCCCAGGCTGGCAAGCACAAAGAAAATATGAGCACCCCGGTTTAAGCGCATGGCAGAACACAGGGCAATGAGGAGCCCGTAGATGGCGATGGCCAAAAGCATGAAGGCGGGGTGGCCGGAACGGAAACCCGGGGGAAGCCAGGAGCGCCAGTCTGTCGAATGGATCCGGCAGGGGTCGTTCTTGAAGTTTAAGGTTCTGACAGCGAGGGTCAGGGCGCCGCTTAGCTGGTCTGCAGAGGTGTAACGGGCACCGGGATCCATCTGAATGCATTTTGTGACAATGCGGTCAAAGGGAGCAGCGGCCAGCCGGGTCCCAGGCATTTCCCCGGTGAGCATCACGTTGAGCAGGACCCCCAGGGCGTAGATATCGCTCCGGGCATCGGTTTGCATAAAACCAAATTGTTCCGGCGGGGCAAAGCCCTCGGTGCCGAGCTTGGTGGTGTCCCCGGTCACCGAAGGGTCAAAGAGCCGGGCGGAGTCAAAGTCGATGAGTTTAACCACGTGGTCGGAACTGATCATCACGTTGGAGGGCTTGATATCCCGGTGGATGATGGGTGTGGGGGCGTTGTGCAAGGTGGTCAGGACGGCACAGAGTTTTTGGGTGATTCCGGCCGCGGCCTGGGGGGACAGCGGGCCGTTATTGGCTAAAATGGTCTCCAGATCCCGGCCATTGATGTAGTCTTCGATGACCGCGATGGTGTCACCGCTTTGGGCCCAAGTGTAGATTCTGGGAATTCCCGGGGATTTTGGCAGGGCCGACAGGGCGTTGAGGGCCGGCAGGGCGCAGGGATGAACGTGTTTTTCCACAAAGCATTCCCGGCTGACCACATGCTGGACCAAATAGACGGGTTTGTCTTTTTTTCCCCCCAGTGTGGTGAGCTTGCGGTATTGATTTAAAATGAGTGAATCTGTCGATTCCATAAGCCCTCTCCCTGTTTTTCTGATACAATAAGTATACCATACAATAAAATGGGATCAAAAGAATCAATACGAAGGATTGTGGGAAAAAGATGAAAGAAAAATCGACCAACGAATTATTGAAGACATTAAAAAACGCCAGGGATCTGGATGAGCTGGCGTCGATTGTCGCGGATGACACGACCGATTTATCCTTTGAGGCTTATTTTGAACGGCTTTTGAAGCAGAAAGGCAAAACACGGGTGCAAGTCTTGAAAGATTCCGGTGTGGAACGCACCTACGGGTACCAGATTTTGCGCGGGGAGCGCCGGCCGGGCCGGGACAAGGTGATTGCCCTGGGTATTGCCGCAGGCTGCACCGACGCCGAATTGGGACGTTTGCTGTCCCTGGCGGGCCTCAGTCGTTTGTATTCCAAACGGTCCCGGGACGCCGTGATTATCTTTGCGGTATCCCGGGGGGTTTCGGTGGTTCAGACCAATGAGATGCTGGCCCAGATGCACGAGCCCATTTTGAGCTAGGTGCCGGGCGGTTTCTTAAACGCGTCGGCCGGGTCTAATCGGTCATGGCATCGGCAGAGGAATCTGCCGCTTTGGAAGCTTCTTTAATATGGGCTTTTTCGTCGACGCGGTCGATGATTGCGGCAATGGCCTGGTCCCCGGTGATGTTGCAGGCGGTGCCAAAACTATCCTGGGAAAGATGCAGGGCAATGATGAGTTCCTGCATGCCATCGGTAAAGCCCAGCATGGAAGTGATAATGCCCAGCGCCGCCATAACGCCGCCGCCGGGAACGCCGGGAGCCGCCACCATGGTGACGCCGAGCATGAGGATGAACGGGGCAAACATAGCGAGAGTCGGGGTCATGCCCGAAGCGATCATGATCCCCATGGCGCCGAGAACGAGGCAGATGGTATCGCCGGCCAGATGAATGGTGGCGCACAGCGGGATGACAAAATTGCGCACATCATCAGAAAGCCCGTTGCTTTCCGCACATTGCAGGTTGATGGGAATGGTAGCCGCAGAAGACTGGGTCCCGAGGGCCGTAAAATATGCCGGCAAAATATTTTTGAGATCTTTAAAACGGTTTTCTTTTCGGTACAGACTGGCCACGCTAAACTGCAGAAGGATGTAAATCCACTGGAAGCAGAGGATCATGACATACAGTTTGGCAAACATGATCACCGTCGGCACCAGTTCTCCGGCTGCGGCAATTTTACAGAAGGTTCCGGCAATATAAAACGGGATAATGGGGATGATCACGCCGCTTAATACCTTGGCGATGACCGCGCGAA
>JAQWCN010000120.1 GCA_028705955.1 Eubacteriaceae bacterium | reverse complement strand
TCATCTCTGGGATAACCCCTTCAAAGTCTACCCCATCTTTTAAAAGTGTTTGTCGTTCAATTGTTCGTTCAATGGCTTGTTGTGTTAATTCAACAGCAAATACTATTGCATCCTGTAAAACAAAATTATTCATCATTGCAGCAACTAAAAAACTGCCGAAAACATCACCGGTCCCATGAAATTGCTGGTGCACATAAGTGCTAAAAGCAAAATGAATCTGTTCGGTCTTTTTATCATAACAAGCTGCTCCTAAGCGTTCATCATCAAAATATACACCTGTTAATACTATTTGAGAAGGTCCTAATCCTGATAAATCTTTAAGTATCTGAATAACTTCCTGTCGATTATAAGGTCCTTTTCTATAGGTGCGATCCAGTAAAAAAGATGCTTCTGTTATATTCGGCATGAGCAAATCCGCTTTGGAACACATCTTTTTCATCTGAAGAACCATCTCACGATCAAAAACACTGTACAATTCTCCATCATCGGCCATTGCCGGATCCACACATACAAGCGTTTGCGCTTCTTTAAACAAATCAATAAAACGAATTAACATCTCAGCTTGTTTAGATGATCCTAAAAATCCAGAATAAATCGCATCAAAATGGAGATTCAGTGATTTCCAATGATCCATAAAAGGAATAAGATCCCCTGTTAAATCATGGTAAGTAAAATGATTAAATCCTCCAGTATGTGTTGAAAGTATTGCCGTCGGCATGCAACAAGCCTCAACACCTGCAGCTGATAAAATAGGCAATGCCACAGTCATTGAACACTTTCCAAATCCGGATAAATCATGGATCGTTGCCACACGTTTTAATGGCCCGCGAATTTTTTTCTTTTGACTCATAGAAAGAATTACTCCTTTAACAGTTTTCCATTTTATTATTACTATTAAGTATATTATATAATATCTCATATCAAAAAAAGTGCCAAATTGGCACTTTTTCACAGCTACCATTCAATTTGCTCAATGGGTAAAGGATTTTCATTTTTATGTATACTGCAAACCCGGCCATTTTTCATAGAAATAACCCGATCTGCCATTGGGGTAAGCGCCTGATTGTGTGTAATTAAAACAACTGTCATATGATCGGATCTACTTGTTTCCTGTAATAGTTTTAAAATATTTTTTCCTGTATTGTAATCTAAAGCTCCTGTCGGTTCATCACAAAGTAATAATTTAGGTCTTTTTGCTAAAGCTCTAGCAATGGCAACTCTCTGTTGCTCACCTCCAGAAAGTTGTGCTGGGAAATTGTTTATTCGCTCTCCTAATCCTACAGCCTCTAATACTTGTTTTGCATCCATTGGATTGTGAGAAATTTGAGTCGCTAGCTCAACATTTTCCAAAGCTGTCAGGTTCTGAATTAAATTATAAAACTGAAAAACAAAGCCCGTTTCATATCTGCGGTATAATGCCAATTCTTTTTTATTCATTGAAGAAATTTGTTTATTATCAACTAATACAACTCCTTGATTGCAACTATCCATACCACCCAAAATATTCAAGACCGTTGTTTTTCCAGCACCACTTGGCCCAACAACAATCGAAAATTCAGCCTGTTCTATACAAAATGAAATTCCATTTGCTGCATTAATATTAACCTCTCCCATTTTATAACGCTTATATACATCAGAAAATTCAATAAAATGAGTCATTGTATCCTCAAATATCTGCAATAGATGAAAGAACCTTAGATAAATCAAAAACAGCATCATCTAATTGTTCTATTTTTCCTTCATCCATTAATTTAGACACTTCCGGATTAATGGGCAACTGTCCTAGTAACGCAACATTTTTCTCTTTTGAAATTTGTTCAATTTTACTATTTCCAAAAACTTCAATTTTTCGTCCACAATCCGGACAAATTAAATAACTGTAATTTTCAATGACACCTAAAACTCGAATATCCATCATTTGTGCCATTTTCATCGCTTTTTCTACAATCATAGAAACCAGATCTTGAGGGGATGTTACAATAATAATACCATCAACAGGTAAAGACTGAAAAACAGTTAGCGGAACATCTCCTGTTCCCGGTGGCATATCAATTAATAGTACATCTTCATATTCCCAGATAACATCTGTCCAAAATTGTTTAACCGCCCCTGCGATAACCGGTCCTCGCCAAACCACAGGATCTGTATCATTTTCAAGCAGTAAATTCATTGACATGATATCAATCCCAGTTTTACTTTTAACCGGCAAAATACCCTCATCTGAACCCAACGCTTTATCTGTAATTCCAAATATTTTAGGAATTGAAGGGCCTGTGATGTCGGCATCCATGATACCAACAGATAAACCGGAACGTCGTAATGCAATCGCAATTTCCGATGTCACTGTTGATTTTCCAACACCACCTTTTCCACTTACTATACCTATTACTTTTTTTACATGACTTAATGGATTTGCTTTTTCCTGGAAAGATTGTGGTGATGTTCTATCTCCACAATTTTCAGAACATGATCCACAATCATGGGTACATTGTTCTTCACTCATTGATTGTCCTCTTCTTTCACCAATTAATTATTTTTATTATATCATAAGCTCTTATGATTTAAACCCTTAGTTATTGTTTTGTTGACCATTTGAATTATAAACACTGGCAACAACGGCACCGACAAAACACCCCGTTGTAAATAAGCTGGATAAAGCAATGATAATTGAAATCAATATACTATGAATATCACCATTATAACGTATCGGCACGATATCCCCATAGCCAATTGTTGAAAAAGACGTGATTAGATAATAAACAAAGTCCCATGAATCCAAGAGACGTCCTCCTGCAACCTGATAAAAATGGTTGTCAGTATTATAGCAGCAAAACACCATAGAATACAAAATCAATAATTCACATCCAATTAAAATAATCATTCCCTTAATTATGCCAATGGCATCATTAAGACGTCTAACACCTTTTTTGGTTTTTCGCAACAGAATTCTTGGATCAATAATAGCCCAAAGCATGACATAAAAACATAATCCTAAACTTACTAACAGTCCTACCAGTGCGAAATCCAAATTTGGACGTGAAATAAATAAAGAATGATAGACAAACAAATGTCCTAAAATCAGATAGAACATACCATTAACACATCGAAAAACCATTATATTTTCGAATTGACCTCTATTTTGAAAGAACTTTTTAATGAACGCCATAATTCCAAAAAATAAATTTAATCCAACAAACATTTTCAAAAAATAAAAAGCGGATAAAGTACCACAAACAGCACTAACAATTATTAATACAATAAATAATAGGAAATTAACAACCATTAATCCATGCTGATAGTAATAAATCATCAAACGCAAAAACCATAATCGATATTTTCTAACCTTTTGTCCTTTAGTTTTTTTCTCTTCATATTCCATTATAAAATTTTTTTTATTACGATAAAAATAAAAATCCATCACAAAAAAACATATAACAAAAAAATCATATAATAGAAGAACCATATTACCATTCAACATCATATTGGTATTATTCATCTTTTTCCCAACCTAAAAGAGTTTCCTTATTGTGTCGGCTTAGTTTTTTAATAGCATATTCTCGTGTCATCGCATCGTGTTGATTCAAAAAAGTTTCATGATAAATTAATTCAACAGGCAAACGACTTCGCGTGTATTTTGCGCCTTTCCCAGAATTGTGAGTTTTTATTCTTTTTTTTAGATCCGTTGTAAAACCTGTATAAAAAGTACCATCCTGGCATTTAACGATATAAGTATAATATTTTTTTTCCATGTTTACATTATAGCTTAAAAGTCAAAATAAAAAAAGTAACCCTTTTAGGGATTACTTTTAACGTATCAATATCAATTATCTACCATCATTTCTTTCACTTTCATCAATCTTGTTATGTTTCCACGTTCATTATCTTCTAATTTCATTGTAATATATTTTATTGATTCAATCATTTCTGGTATCATGACATGTTCTAAAGCATTAACACGACGTCGGGTTTTTTCAATTTCATCCGCAAGCATATTACAAGTCTTTTCAACCTGTGCCAGTTCAATTAATAGAGGCATTAATTCTGCAACATCCAAAACGGCTTGGTCCAATTCACCAGATGAAAAAGCAAAGCCATAAGGCAAATCTGTTTTCTGCCCTTCCTCTTCATAGTGAAGCGTTGGCACATCTATATTCATAATATTTTGTTTTCCAATTGTAATTTTAGCATCCCTTGCAGGACATAATAGAGCTTCCAAAACCGCATCTGCTCCCATTTGTGCCTCAGCAAGAGAGAAACGTCCCATTGCCATTGTCAGTTTCTCATCAATTTCTTCACGCAGTTCCTTATTTCTACGAATAAATCCCATAAAACGTCTTACCATTTCATCTCTTTTATCTTTCAGCAATTTATGACCCCTTGATGCTGTTTTTAATCGCTTCTTTAATCTGGTCAACTCCATCCGGGTCGGATTAACACGAATGGCCATAGTTATTCCTCCTTATCTTCTTTTGGACAATACTCATCAATATATTCATCTTTAATCCGTTTGAGTTCATTTCTTGGTAAAATTGACAATAATTCCCAGCCAATTTTCAAAGTTTCTTCAATGGAACGATTTGTATAAAACCCTTGTGATATATATTTTTCTTCAAATTCTGTTGCAAATTTTGCATATATTTTATCTACATCTGACAAAGCAGCATCTCCAAGAATTACCGCTAATTCTTTAGCATCTTTTCCCCTTGCATAAGCTGAAAATAATTGATTCATTGTGTCCGAATGATCTTTACGAGTTTTCCCCTCACCAATGCCTTTATCTTTTAAACGACTTAGTGAAGGTAAAACATCTATTGGTGGCTCAATTCCACGCATATAAAGATCTCTCGATAAAATAATTTGACCTTCTGTTATATAACCTGTTAGATCAGGAATGGGATGTGTCTTATCATCTTCGGGCATCGACAAAATTGGAATTTGCGTTATTGAGCCTTTTTGCCCTCTAATTCTCCCTGCTCTTTCATAAAGTGATGCCAAATCCGTATATAAATAACCCGGATATCCCCGTCGACTTGGAACTTCTTTTCTGGCAGCAGATACTTCTCGAAGTGCTTCTGCGTAATTTGTAATATCCGTTAATATGACCAAAACATGCATCTTCAATTCATAAGCTAAATACTCCGCGCAAGTGATAGCCATTCGTGGTGTTGAAATTCTTTCAACTGCTGGATCATTAGCATAATTCATAAATAAAACTGCTCTTTC
>JAQWCN010000119.1 GCA_028705955.1 Eubacteriaceae bacterium | reverse complement strand
ACCCCAATGGGAGTACTACGACTTATACAAATACTAAAAGCAAAGGCTATATTGAAACACCTGCCCAGGAATCGACGGGTCCTGCAGCATTGGCTGGGGAGGGTGGATATCCTGCACACTCCTTTACGGCCACGACTACAGGGGTTTATGTTTTTGAGTTTCACTCCATTGATGGTAATGAGGGGAATCCAGAAAAGAAGGCCGTGGAAAAAGCTTGGAAGCAGAATGATATGTCTGTGGCCGCCTGGGATATTACGGTAACCAATAATGACAATCCTATTTCTGGTCGTGTATATACCGATTACCTATGCTTGAATATGGGTGAAAATAATATTCCCCTTAAAAGCCAGGTATACGTGGTAACTTACGATGGTTATATCTATCAAACAGATTTTAATGGCATGGAACCCTACGGATTCCTATTTTTCGGAAATAATCGAGGATTGTTCAATACAAAAACCCAGCAAACCGCTTACGCTTCAGCTTTTGCAAAAGATATTTCTAAAGCTGAAATGGGAGAATTGGAGGGAAATATGGGTTATTATTCCCCTGCAAAAGAAAATGATGCCTCTAACCGAACCTTTAAGGTGTTTTTTAATGATCCAAGTAAGGATTTGCCAACGACGGTTCTCCCTACATTAGAAAGTACAGCCATAGTTCAAAAGGGGTCTCTGCGGTTCATGTATGGGGATCAAGAAGGTGTTGGGCGTGTGGGTAAAGGTGGGGATTTTCTGTTCACGATGAATAGCGAGGGCGAACGCTCAAATGCCGGTTCTTATCAAATTGAAATTAACTTTGGGGATAACAATACGGTAGTGCTGTCCGGGGATGCCCAAATAGGTGAAAACCGGGTTCACTGGGATGGCAAGGATGCCAATGGTGATCGTCCGAACAGAGATGCAAATTACACAGCAACACTGATTACAAAGGGGGGAGAATATCATTTCCTTATGTTTGATGTGGAAAACAACCCTAACGGCATAAAAAATAAATTAACAAATGGCGATAATGAGGCTAAAAAATGGGATGTTTATTATAATAATGTGCCACTGGCAAGTAGTCAAAATAAAAAGTTAGGGGATGGAGAGAGTCAATGGCGCTTTACAGCTGCAAACAGTGAAGCGGGTGCATCCGCATATGGTGAAGCCAGAGGGAACAATGCCGCCATTGACTACTGGACCTTTTCGGAAAGCAGCAGAGAAACTGCGAATTTTAAACTTAAAGATAGCTTGGATCAAAATGGCTATATCACGGGCTTCGTCTTTGGGGATGAAAATAGTGATGGCATGTACAATCCATCCGATAATGATGGGTATATTGCCGGTGCGAGTATTTCGATTACCAATGAAAGGGGAGAGGTTGTGGATACACAGGTTACTGGCAACGACGGAACCTATACCTCCAAGCTTTTGCCCTACGGCACTTATACCGTTACAGTAACGCCCCCAGATGGTAGGCCCTATAGGATAACAACGGACAATGCAGGACAATCCGGGATTTTAGGGGATGATACTTTAGCAAATAGTGATAGTGTGCGTATGGATGATGTGGGTTATGATTTACCCCGGGGGGAGATCTCTTTCACAAAGGTGGATGGGGATACTCAGTTAGCGTTGTCCGGGGCAACCTTCACCTTATCCTATACCGATAGTGATGGAACGGAGAAAGAAATCGATACCCAGGTATCCGATGATCGTGGTCATGTAACCTTTTCGGGGATTAAATGGCGTGCGGATGGTTATACTTTACTGGAGAAATACGCACCTGTGGGGTACAAGCCCAGTACAGACAAGTGGAACGTTACGGTAGATCATGACGGAACGGCAACGTTGAGTGCTATGGATGGAAACACGGTGACCACCATTGTCAACCAATCAGAAATTCTGGCCAAGAAAACGGCGGACTTACTCGATTGGGATAATCGGACTTATACCTTAAAGCTCTATGCCTCTTGTCCGGCCAATACGAATTCAGAAAATACGGATACCCTGGAGGCCCCAAAAATTGTTGATACCATTGACCACCGCTTTGTGGTGGTGGACACCGAGGGCAACGCACTAGCTAACGGAGCGACAGTTGCTGGTGGCGGAATCCTCCATATAACGGATAGCGTTACCTATATTGAATGGGAGAATCAGGAATTACCCCAGGCCAATGATCCAACCCAAGGTGGATGGACACAATCGATTATAGTAAAAGCAAAAGCTGACTTCATTGGGGGGAATGCCATTACAACCAATACGGCAGATTCGTATGTAACCACGGCCGTTGGGACAGCGAAATTTCCCATTCCCAGTGTCAATGTGAAAGCCGAACCACTATTCGATAATTTGGAAGAAACCCGTTTCTGGGGAGATCGTGAAACGTTCTCCAATGAAGCATTGATTGACACCCTCTTTAAAAATCGATATAAGGATTATGATGGAGAGCTTTCCGCTGACCGATTGACGGCGTACTGGAGTGCTGATGTTGAAGGGGTCTCATCCTCAGACCCCGCAGCAATTATTGCTGAAATAAACGGATCAACGCAGCTTAAGGCTGATGAAAATACGATTTTGCAGTACTTGCGGATAACCTACAATGCTGGAAAGCCTACACCGGCAAGCACAGCGGCTACCCATGAGAAGGTTGCAGGGGATGCCAACTCCAATTACAGCGTGAACGCGAAAAACAGCGGAACGACCATTATTGGAAACAGCACAAAGCAAGATAACACGGTCCTGAAAGATAAACCTTATGGACTGTATACGCTGCATATCGTTACAGGCCAAATCCAAATCAATAAAACGATTGATCATCAGTATAGCAATATCAGTAAAATTAATGCCAATCAGACTTTTGTGTATAAGATCGAACGTTATGAGAAGGCAAGTGATCACACACCAACGGATACCTTCTATGAAACCATTAGCTTCAATGCCAATAATGGCAGTTTAAAAGCGGATTCCCGGCTGATATCGGGATTGAAAAAAGGCTATTATAAGGTCACTGAGGAGATTGATTGGTCGGCTAAATACGGATTGGAAAGTCATACAACAAAAATTGGGGATAAAGAAACCGCTTTTGATGGAAGAGCTTTTAGTTCTGCCATTCTATCAAAGGGACAAAATGAAATTGGAAGCGGCTTTGCCATCGGCGAAGTGATCAAAGCGGATACAAATACTGGACTGAGAACTTTTAGTGGGTTAGAGGATGCTAAGTACAGGAATGCAGCCGATATACCAAAGAAGTGTATTGATAGCGAAAAGTACAATGTAGTCGCTAACGGGACGCGAACTCAAGTCAGTTTTGTTAACAAAAATAAAAATTGGAATTGGATTTCTGATACAGCAGCTGCCATCAATGTATTTAATAAATAATGCATTAAACGGAAATCGACAAACTAAATAATAAAAAGACAAACGGAACACGCCGATCTTATGCCGGTGTGTTCCGTTTTTTGAAAAGTTCCTTAAACGAAACCTGTTTGTGACTCTCTTGTGATTGAATTTTATATAATAAAGGCAAGAAGAGAAGACGGAAAGAAAGAGAAGATTGACAAATATGAAATATGAGGGATGATGACATGAGCCGTTTAAGGAACAAGGGAATGGTACCGGCTATTCTTAGAGCCATTTTGATGGTTACTGTGTTGATTTTTACGACTGCACCCGTAAGGGCAGCGGCATTCACGGGAACCAGTGATTATAAAAATAATAATTTGCAATATATTTATGTGGATGATGTCGCGAAAAATTTTGAGCAGTCACAGACATATCTTAATCGTCCCTTAGGAATTGCTGGAAATTTTCATATTGTAGCTTTTGGGGATGCGGTTTTGAAGACCGACACGGATGGGAATATATTGGCTGGCAATCTTACGGCAGAGGCTGGTTTTGGGAGCAAGGGATCGAAAGAAGAGGTTTCTTATGCCAGTACGGTCAAAGCTGCCAATAGCACCATGGGAGCTCAAGGATCCAATCCTCTGTACGTCGGAAAAAACAATACGGTTGATTTAGTGGATAATGGTGACGCCTTCAGATTACAGGGTATTAAGCTCAATAGCCCTAGGGTTTTAGGGAAGGACAGCGATACGGTTACATATATCGATTTAGAGTCTCTTCATCAGAGCGTGGTTGAGCAGTCCAAGGCATATGAGAACCTGGAAGGGGCCTCGGTGGACTATAAAGCGGATATGAGTAATCCAGTCATTACCATTGGTGATACCTCTGGGATAAACACCATGAGCATACCTGTCACGGATTTGGAAAATACGGATGTAGCCTTTAAGGTACAGGGATTTATCCAAGAGGGTACAGGCTGTTTGATTATCAATGTGGATGCAGCCGGGCAGAGCAGTATTACATTGCCACAGATTGAAATGATGGCTGGGGATGTTCCCGTGGGAGCTGGTGAGATTACAGATTTTCAATGGGGTCGGATTTTACTGAATGTGTATGATAGTACGGCATTGAACGGCCAGTACTCAGGGACCATTCATACGAATAAATCAGTGACTGCCTCCATCCTGGCTCCGGCAGCGTCCGTGACGGTGGGAGCAAGTCTTAATGGGAATATCATTGCCCAAAATGTGACCGTCAATGCGGAAACACACCGGATGGATTTTTTAGGAACCCAATCATTGGAAGAAAGCAATACCAGTGTCCACGGCGTGCAGGAAGCAGAAAGTATGGCCCTGCAGGCGCCCCCCAGTTTAGAGGCCAGCAATAGTGAGGACATGGCAGCTGGGATTCAAAGTGCTGAATCCCGGGATATCAATAAAAGTTTATCTTACAATAAAACCGCGACCGTCAACAGTTGGGACGATCGGACTTATACGATACATTTAGATGCCAGTTCTTTAATTACTGAAACTTCAACAGTTACAACGCCATATGATATTGTGTTGGTACTGGATGTTTCGGGGAGTATGGGGGATACATTCCAGACGTATCAAAAGGTCAGCAGTACATCGCTGTCCTATGGGAATACGTATTTTATTAAAACAGCCAGTGGCATTTATGAACAGGTTTCTCTTGGACGGAGTGATGTTTATTACATTAGGTATTACGACACTGCCACTTCAAGCTGGGTGCAAAAGCCAGCAAGCGAGGCAGAATTATATATCCGTCAATATGGTTCATATACAACGAAAATGGCTGCTCTTCGCAGTTCCGCCAAGGCTTTCGTGGAGAGTGTTCGAAGCAAGAGTCCCGATAGTCGGATTGGTATTGTTACCTTTTCAGGGA
>JAQWCN010000017.1 GCA_028705955.1 Eubacteriaceae bacterium | reverse complement strand
GACAGTCTTGAAAAGCAAGAAAAAGCACTGGAAGAAGCCTATGCAGGGGCAAAAAAAGATTTGAATGACGAAAAAGAAGCTAAATTTGTAACCTGTTACCGCAATGGCCATCAATATGATTTTCATGTTGCAGATATTAATGAAGGAATCAATACAAATAATAGGAGTATTTTAAAATATTTTGATTCGTCAGTGGCAAAAGAAACAGAAAAATATATTTATCAGGTAGGAGAGTCATACACAAAAACTACAAACAACATATATAAGGTTATCAGTAAAGAAGATATGAAAGAATTAAATGCAGTTGCAGAGTATCGTGGCAAATCACTTTATGAAGATTTAATGGAAGCAGCTTCAGCATTTTATTCCGGAACAAATACAATGGAAAATGTTAACAAAGTAAGCTGGGGTGATCAGGAAAGAACATGGAATATTGATAAGCACACTGAAAATAAATGGAGTTGGGAGAGGCTGATGTTTAGAGACGTATTTGATTTTTGGGAAGTGCAGCGAACATTCAGTGGGTACTATTTGACAGCAAAGCAACCAGCCTATAATGGAGAAAAAATTACATCTTTAAAAGTACATTGGGATGTATATGATGCTCATGCTGTGACCCCATGGTTAAAAGTGGGTGTGGGATTCGCGGCAGATAAAAATAATGAATTATTTAAAAATGATGGCGAAAAAATGAAGCAATTTACAAATTTCAAAGTTAAAATGGTTGAAAATGTTCTTACAATACAAGACCATCAATAAATAATAAAAAAGTCTTTAGTAAACAACAGATCAATCCATTAATCAACGGTGATTAGTTATACCAGACAAAGGCTGTCAGTCCTGAATGAAGAACCGATGGCCTTTCTCTTTCCCCTTGGGACGCTTCGGCGTCCTTTTTTGATGCCGTCCTTTACATTGCGGAGGGAGGAGAGCTGTGGTAAAATATAAAACAGTTTGCGCAGCAGGGCGGGTCATCGTTGGAAGACCGTTTTGGGCGCAAAGTGAAACAGAACAAAATCTTACAGGCTTGTAGAGGGAAAACAATTAATGGAAAAAGGAAAATTAAGCGGGCTCTTGCCCATTGGCGTCTTTTTGGCGCTTTTTATCGGATCGGGAATCATCACCAGGGATTTTTACGCCATGCCGGCCATTGTGGCTTTTTTAATTGCACTGTGTGTGGCCTTTATTCAAAATCCAAGGCGCAATTTTAACGAGAAATTAAACAGTGTGGCCCGGGGAATGGGCGAGGAAAACGTGATGGTCATGTGCCTGATCTTTATTCTGGCCGGGGCCTTTTCCGGGGCGATCCAGGCTGCGGGGGGCGTCGACAGCACCGTTAATTTCGGGCTGACCATTTTGCCGCCGAAACTGGCACTGACCGGGCTCTTTATCATCAGCTGTTTTATTTCCCTGGCGATGGGAACCTCGGTGGGAACCATTGCGGCCCTCACGCCGATTGCAGTCGGGGTCAGCACCAAGACGGGGATCGCCGGTGCCATTTGTATCGCCGCTGTGGTATGCGGAGCGATGTTCGGGGATAATCTTTCCATGATTTCGGACACCACCATCGCCGCCACCCGAACCCAGGGGTGCGAAATGAAAGATAAATTTCGGGAAAATTTTAAGATTGTGCTGCCGGCCGCGATCGCCACGGCGCTGATCTTTTTATTTCTGGGTTTCCATTCCGCCTATACGGTGACTGGGAATCTGGATTATAATTTTTTAAAAATCCTGCCTTATCTGGTGGTGCTCATTGGAGCGCTGGCCGGGATGAACGTGTTTCTCGTGCTGGTGTTGGGCACGGTGCTTTCAATCGGTGTGGGTCTGGGGACCGGAGCCATTGCCCCGACGGCAGTGTTTACGGTGATCGGCCAGGGGATGGACGGCAACGGCGGCATTATGAATATGTACGATATCACGGTGATCTCCATCGTGGTGGCCGGGATTATCGGGCTGGTTAAAGATAACGGCGGCATTGATTTTATACTGGCTGGAATCCGCCGCCATGTTAAGGGGCCGAAGGGGGCCCAGCTGGGCATTGCTGCTCTGAGTTCGCTGGTGGACATTTCCACGGCCAACAACACGGTGGCCATTGTGATGGCCGGACCGATCGCCAAAGATATCGCCGAAGAATACGGGGTGTCCCCGAGACGGACCGCCGCGCTGCTGGATATCTTTACCTCGGTATGGCAGGGGATGATTCCCTATGGGGCCCAGCTTCTATATGCCAGCGCCGGCGCCAGTGCAGTGGGGATTTCTGTGGCGCCGGTTGCGATTGTTCCCTATGTTTTTTATCCAATGCTGATGGGGATCAGTGCGGTGGTATATATTATTTTCAGTAAAAAGGAAAAAGTATGAGTGATCAGGATCATCAGGAAGCCGAACAGAAAAAGACCCGGAAACGGCGCCGGCACCGCCAGAACAATCAGCGAAAAAATAAACGCCGCCGGTTTTTTAAATCAGAAGAAAATCAACAGATAGCCGCTGCGGTGGAACGCGCCGTTTACCCCAGTGTGGACGAAGCGGCCCACGCGGCCATTGCGTTGTACCGCAGCCGGTTTAAAAGCGAGCGGCTGTATACCCGGGGGCGCCGGGGCGATAAAAAAGAAATTAACAGCCGGTTTGAATTTGAAATGTGCCGCCGGGCAGAAGACGGCCGGGCACCGTTGTTTTATTTTTATTTAGGCAACGAAAAACTGGGCAGCCGGGTTTTGACCGGGTTGTTTTATACCCAGAATCCGGATCTGGCCGGGGTTAGAAAATTTGTATCCCGGAAAGACCGGTGGGTGGATATTCCTACCATGGTAGAGGGCCGGCTCAGAAAAATTTGGGACAAGGCGATGGACGGTAAGGTTCGGGATTATTTTACGGTTGACCGGATTCTTTCGCTCATCGATGAAAATCCGTTCTATCCCTTCACCCAAAATCACAGCCAGGCCAGAAAGGCGATTCTGGAACAGATTCCGGATAAAATTTCTGAACTCTATCCCATGGCCCGGAGCATGCGCCGGCATTTTATTCTTCATATCGGGCCGACCAATTCCGGGAAAACCTACGATGCGGTTCAAGCGTGTGAAGCGGCGCCCCGGGGCGTCTATCTGGCACCGCTCCGTCTGCTGGCCATGGAAGTGGCGGAAAAGATGAACGGTGACGGTGTGGCCTGCAACATGATCACCGGGGAAGAAGAAAAACGGGTTCCCGGAGCGGAACACACGGCCAGCACCATCGAAATGCTTTCCGAATCCACCTGGTACGATGTGGCCATTGTGGACGAATGTCAGATGATTGCGGACAGCGAGCGGGGCTGGGCCTGGACCCAGGCCATTCTTGGCGTGGCGGCCGGGGTGGTCCACGCCTGTATGGCGCCGGAAGCGGAAGGCATTGTGACCGCGCTCATTAAAGAGTGTGGGGATACCTGGGAAGTGGTTCGTCATGAACGGGCGACGCCTCTGAATATGGAAAACGGCCCCTTTGCCTTCCCAGAAGATGTGCGGGAGGGGGATGCCCTGGTTGTCTTCTCCCGGCGCAGTGTGCTTCAGGCCGCGTCCATTTTGGAAGATGCCGGCCGCCGGGTCTCTGTGATCTACGGGGCGCTGCCCTACGAAGCCCGGCAGGCGGAGACCCGGAAATTTGCCGAAGGCCGGACCAAAATTGTCGTGGCCACCGATGCCATCGGTATGGGAATGAATCTGCCGGTCAAGCGCATCGTTTTTCTGGAAACCCAGAAGTTTGACGGGATTTGCAGGCGGGAACTGAACGCCAGCGAAGTCAAACAGATTGCCGGCCGGGCCGGACGCCGGGGCTATGAAGAAAAAGGCTGGGTTAACGCCAGTTTCGAACGGCATAGCATTGCGCACAAATTGCGGGAAGGGGTGACGCCCATCCTGACGGCCCGGACGGCCATGCCACCGTTTCTGGCCAATATGGACCGGGATCTGTCCCAGATTATGCAGGACTGGCAGGGAATTCCCGACGAAGGGATCTATCAGAAAACCAGTATGAGTCGGGCCATTTGGCTTTGTCTCTGGCTGGAAGAAAATTGCACCATGGAGAAAGCGGTGATGCTCCGGGCGATCACCATCCCCTTTGATGAGGAAGACACTGATCTGGTAGCTGTTTGGCGGCAGGCAATGAAAAACGTGGACAAGGGCCGTCCGGTTCTCACGGATATCCCCCGGATTGCCTGCACCGAAGGCGACGGGCTGGATACTCTGGAGACCAAGTACAAAGCCCTGGACATTTATTATAATCTTCAGCGCTCCTTTGGGGCGACAGAGCCCATGAATGCATTTGAGAAACAGGACATTCTGATATGCAAATCGGAGGTATCCAGCGCCATTATCGAACGGCTTAAGCGCGCCAAGAAATTTTACAAACGCTGCCGGATCTGCGGAAAAGTTTTGCCCTGGAACGATCCTTACGGATTGTGTGAAGACTGTTTCCAGGCAGGGAGAGGCCATGCGCCGGCGTAACAAGAGAAGAAAAAGGCACCTGAAACGGGGTGCCTTTTTTAAATGAAATGAAACGCAGGCAGGGGTAATAATTTGTGATTTTCACTGGATTTAGAATAAGGATGTTATAATAATTAAATGGATGAATAACGATAACAATGATTTTAACGGCGTTACTTGAAAAAAGCCGAAAATGGAAACAAGAAGGAGGACAGGCCGGGGGAAAATAAGGAAGGAAACAATGGCTGAGAATGATTTTAAAATATTGAAAGGAAACGTGATATGAAAACAAAATCAAAAGTTTTGTTCAGTGTACTGATTGCGTTGGCCATGATGTGCTTCGCCATGCCCGCTTTTGCAGCAGAGACAACGGGAGCCGCTTTGCACATTACAAGTCAACCGGTCAGTGCGACAGCTTATGTTGGACAGAAAGCAACGTTTAACGTTGAAGCGACCGGCGGAACCGGTCAATATAGTTATCAATGGTACTCTGCACCATCAAATGATACAAGCGCACAATGGGAAAAGGTCGACAATGTCAGCGCGACAACCGACCAGCTGGAAATTGTGGCCGGGGTCAGGTATTATACAGGAGCTTATTTTCATTGTGTCGTGACGGATACCGGTGGAGCAACGGCAACATCCAACAAAGATGTCGGCGCATTTTTGACGATTCTTAAGGCCCCGACAGTAACGGTGGCGGGACCAACCGAAGCAGTGAAGGCCGGGGAGTCTGCAAATTTAACGGCGACCGTGACTGCGGACAGCGACAATCCGGGAACTTATAAACCGGACTACACGTACCAATGGAAAGTTGACAAGAACGACGGCAAAGGGTATGCAGTGATCGACGGCGCGACCAGTGCCGATTATACGGTAACCGATACAACCATTGCCATGAACGGCTACAAATACAATTGTTTCGTATCCGATAATAATGCCACCAGCGGTGAATACAGTGCAGAAACCCCGTATACCCTCACGGTTAAAGATGATGTGAGCATTAAGACTCAGCCATCGGATGCAACTGTATGGGAAGGCGTGGCGGCAACATTTACTGTCGAAGCCCAGGGCGGCGACGGCACTTACACCTACCAATGGATGGTGGACAAGAACGACGGCAAAAACTTTACAAATATTGACGGCGCGACCGGGGCTACGTATACAACGGAAGCAGCAGCCAATGCCATGAACGGCTATCGGTACCGTTGTGTGGTGACAAGTGAAAAGAAGACCGTGACGTCGGCGTCGGCAACATTGACGGTTAAACCGGAATTATCGGTTGCGGTGGATCCCAACATAACAGCTGTTAAAAAGGGAGAGAGCGTTACCCTTACAGCAAAGGCCACAGGCGGTCAGGAAAGTTATCATTATGCCTGGTACAAAGACGGCGTTCAGATTGAAGGCGCAGTTGACAATAGCTACAAAGTGACCGTCGAAGAAACGGCTCCATATAAATGTATTGTAACGGATGCCAGAGGTAAAACGGCGGAAGCCACAGCAGTCATATTGGCTACAGAAGGCAGTATCACTGACGGAATTATTTCCGGTTCGGTGAATGAGCCAATCGACGATGTCGAATTTACAATTACCCTGCCAGAGGGGTTGAAATTTGCACAGAATATTAATGACGAAGATATCAATAAAATGCTCATATTTTTACCTAACGGATTAAAGGTATCCAACGTCAAACAAAGTGAAGATGGCAATCAGTTAACGGTGAAGGTTTCCGGAACGCCGACACAATCTTTGGTTGGATCAATGGGTGTCTTCGTGCCCAAGAGCGCCATTGAAAATGGAACAGATAATGTGATCATTACAGAAAATCCCGAAGCAAGATTTGAGATCACCGAACCGGCGCGTGCTGGAATGGTTTCAGTAACCAATTCACCGGTGCCGTATGACGGCCAGGGACATGCCGCAAAAGTTGAAGCGCTGGAGAAATATAAAGCAGGATTGGGAACCATTTCCAATATCCGTTACAAAACGGGATTAAACTATACTTCCGATTTACCGGTTAATGCTGGCGCCTACAGTGTTGCTGTTGATATTTCAGATGGTACACAATATACTGCTGCGACGGATCTCAAACTGGGTTCAAATTTTGTCCTCAGGAAAGCAGATCAGAAAGATTTCGAAGCGGCTCCGGGAACCTATTTTTCCTGGACGGCCAGCAAAGGTTACACCGGCAAGGCATTGAGTGCAGATGTTGATTTTGCAAAAGGCATTACCAAAGCCGGAACGCTGACAACCGAATATAAACGTGTGACAACCGCAGCGGATGGGACCGTTACAGAAGGCGCTGCCACCACAACGCCAACAGAAATCGGCACTTATAATCTGTATGTTACCACAACCGGTGGGGACAATGCCGAAGCGGTGACAGCCGCTAAAATTGGCACCTTTGAAATTACAAAGGTTCAGCCGACAAAGGATGACTACACCATGAGTCCGACGGAAGCAGCTTATACGGGAAGCCCCATTGCAGTGACCGTGACGCCAAAAGACGCTTCAAAAGCCGGTAACGTCACCGCAACGTATTATTACGATGCCCAGGGTAAAATACTGGAAGGGGCACCAACGGTAGCCGGGGTGTATACCGTTAAGGTTGACACCGCCGAAACCGATACCCGTGCCGCTATGCAGAAACTGGAAATCGGGACGTTAACCATTAAAGCTCCGGAAACACCACTTTTGGCATATTGCGCCCATGTTGAAAACATCGCCTGGATGAATACCATCACGACGAAACAGGATACCTTTGCCGGAACAACCGGCCGGGCGCTCCGCATGGAAGCACTGAATATTCAGGCACCGGAAGGTTCCGGGATTGGCATTGAAGCCCAGGCTCATGTCCAGAATAATGGCTGGATGGCCACGCAAAGCGGGACATCTGTCCAGGTTGGAACCACGGGCCAGGCTCTCCGGATGGAAGCCATTAAACTCAAATTAACCGGGGAAAATGCAGCGGATTATTCCATCAGATACAAAGTGCACATTCAGAATTATGGATGGACAGGTTGGATTTATGATGGGGACGTTGCCGGAACCACCGGCCAGTGCCTCCGGATGGAAGCCATTCAAATTCAGATTATCCCCAAAACTGCGGTAAAATAGGTTTTGTGTATAATTCTAAAGAGAAAAATAAGACGTTCGCTTCGGCGGGCGTCTTTCTTTATTTTCCAGAATCCCTTAAGCCTGATAAGCTATGATAATGAAAAATGGAAAACAGGGAGAGAATGATGATCACTTACGATCGCTTTTGCGAAATACTGGATGAATTGTGTGAAGAATTGCCGGAAGCGTTTTTTGACGAGTTATCCCGGGGGATTGTGGTGTCGGAAGAAGCGAAGGGCAACCCTGCTGGACCCAATTTATCCATTATGGGAGAATATCAGAATAACGGGCCGCTGGGCCGGGGAATTGTGATTTATTTCGGCTCCTTTGAACGGGTGTACGGTGGTCTTCCCGAAGATAATTTAAAGGAAAAAATGCGAAGCACCCTGCGCCACGAGTTTCGCCACCACATGGAGGCCCGTTCCGGTCTCCGGGATTTGGAAATTATCGATAAAATGCAGCTGGAAAAAATGACGGGCAAAGAGCGGAAGGACTGAAGATCCATTCCCGGATCCACGCTTTTCTCTCCGATAAAACAAAACGGATTAAACCTCAGACTTCGGGCGGTGCCCGGGCCAGGGGTTTTTTTATTGCTGAAAGAGTTTTAAGAAAGACAAAAAAGGGTTGACAATTATAATGTAATCAGTATAATTACATTATAGATTAAAATCATTGCAGATTAAAAAAAGATTTTAAACAGGAGGGTCGTGATGAAAAAAAGAGGAATAATGGCGCTGGGGCTGCTTGTTTTGGTTCTGGTGATCAGCGGCTGTGGCCAGGCATCACGTTCGTCGGGTGGAAGCAGTGAAGGATCGGTTACAAAAATTTCCGCTGAAGCGGCGCATCAGAAAATTGCCGGCGGGGAAGAATTGGTTCTTCTCGATGTGCGCACAGCGGAAGAATATGCGGAGAAACATATTCCGGGGGCGGTCCTTCTCCCCAACGAAGACATCGGGGAAACCCGGCCGGAGCAATTGCCGGTGCTGGATACAGAAATTCTGGTTTACTGCCGCAGCGGTAACCGGAGTGCCCAGGCGGCGGAAAAACTTGCAAAGATGGGCTACACACAGGTCTACGATATGGGGGGAATCAACGACTGGCCCTACGAAACAGAAAGCGGGGCGTGGACAGAATCCCAAAAGAACGGAACCCTCACATCCTTTCAATCCTATACTCTCAATGGGGTGGCTGTGGACGAAACGGTTTTTGCCAATCACCGGGTGACCATGTTAAATATCTGGGCCACTTACTGTGGACCATGTCTGAACGAAATGCCGGATCTGGCCAAATTGAACAGTGCCAATGCGGATAAGGGTTTTCAGGTGGTCGGGTTGGTTTCAGATATCACCCAGCTGAAGGACGGTACGTTTAATCAAGATGGAATTCAAAAGATTCGCGGGGTTGTATCCCAAACCGGGGCGACCTACACCCAGATTTTACCGACATCGGATCTGGTCTCAGCGGTTTTGAGGAACAGTCAGTACGTTCCTAATACCATTTTTGTGGATGCAAAAGGAAATCCGATAGGAGACAGCTATACAGGAGCCAGAAGCGGCGACGAATGGCAAAAAATTATTGATGAAAAACTGCAGGAGGTGGAATCATGACAGCGGAATTTCCATTGGCGGTTCACGCGCTGGTTTATTTACTGCATACTAACCGGGTGACGTCCAGCCAGGAGCTGGCAGATAATATTTGTACCAACCCGGCCAGGGTGCGCAAGGTGATGGCCAAGCTGCACGGCGCCGGGCTGATTGAAGCGACTAGGGGAAAGGGAAGCGGGTACTGCACGCTGGGCAACAAAGACGTTTCCCTCCGGACGGTGTTGGAGGCTTTGAAAGAAGAACCCATTGCCATGAACTGGCGGTCCGGGGATATCGATAAGGAGTGTCTGGTTTCCTCCGGTATGGGGGCGATTATGGACGGCATCTATGCCGATTTAAATAAGGGCTGTATGGCTCAATTGGATCAGGTAACCATCGGCGGGATTAACGATCAAATATTTCAAGAAAAGGAGCAGTAAAATGAAAGTGAATACCATTATTATCGGATTTGGCAAAGCGGGAAAAACATTGGCAGGGGCACTGGCTAAAAAAGGGGAAACGGTGGCACTGGTCGAAAAATCCCGGGGCATGTATGGCGGAACCTGTATCAATGTGGGGTGTATTCCCTCCAAGTCACTGGTCACCAGCGCGGCAGAAGCGGCGGCGCATCCGGACGATTCGTTTGAGGAAAAGGCCCAACGTTATACCCGGGCCATTGAAGAAAAACGCCGGGTCACCGGTTTTCTGCGGGAAAAGAATTACGGAAAACTCAATCAGCTGTCCAATGTAACCATTCTGGACGGTACCGGCCGTTTTGTATCGGCCAATCAGGTCGAAGTGGCGTTAACCGACGGAGGAACCGAACGGCTGGAAGGGGATAAAATTGTGATCAATACGGGGGCTACACCGGTGCAGCTGGGAATCCCAGGGCTGGCAGGCAACCCGAAGGTTTATACCAGTGAATCCTTGATGGATGAACCGGTGCTTCCCAAACGGCTGACGCTCATCGGCGCAGGATATATTGGAATGGAATTTGCTTCCATGTACACCAATTTTGGCGCCAAAGTAACGGTGATGGAAGGCGGGGACATCTTTTTACCCCGGGAAGACCGGGATGTGGCGGAAGCTATTTATGAGATCATGACCCGGCGCGGCGTGAACATCGTGATGGGAGCGAAAATCGAAAAGATTGAAGGCAGTACGGTTTACTACGAAGACAATGGTGAAAAGAAAAAAGTTGAAGGGGACGCTATTCTGGCGGCAACCGGGCGCAGGCCCAATACCGACGACCTGGATGCGGAAAAAGCCGGCGTGGCGTTAACGCCACGGGGCGCAGTGCAGGTGGATGAATTATTACGAACCACGGCCCCCAATATCTGGGCAGCTGGGGACGTGAACGGTGGACTTCAGTTTACCTTTGTTTCCCTGGATGATTACCGGGTGATTTTGTCCCAGCTGACAGGGGGAAGCCGCAGCCGGGAAGACCGGAAAAATGTGCCGTACAGTGTATTTATGGACACACCGCTGGCCCGGGTGGGTCTTTCTGAAAAAGAAGCGGCAGATCAGGGCCTGCCGGTCCGGATCCTCAAGCTGCCGGCGGCAGCCGTTCCCAAGGCCCAGGTTTTGCGCAAGACCGACGGCTTTTTAAAAGCGATCGTCCACGAAAAAACCGGGGAAATCCTCGGGGCGGCCCTCTTGTGTCCGGAAGCCTATGAAATGATCAATCTGATCAAACTGGCCATGGACTCCGGGGCATCTTATACCGTTCTCCGGGATCAGATTTACACCCATCCCACCATGACCGAAGCATTTAACGATTTATTTTCACTCTAGGCACTGCCGGAGGGATGATTCAATAAACGCGACCCGGTGAATTGCTGCTTTATTCAGCCTCCTTTGGAGGCTGTTTTTATCCTCTGAAATAATTTCGGGCTTCTTTTTCAACATCCGTGGCAACCTGACCGCCGGCACAGACAAAACGTTTGATGACGGTGCTGTCCAGGCTGTTGCCAAAGACTTTGTCCACCAGATCAAAAGTGTCGGTGTAATAATCCGGCGTACCGGCGCCCTGGGAATAAATGGTGACAATCTGTTTGCCGGAAATTTTTCGGGATTTGCTGCCGTCTTTTCCCACATAGGCGTTGGCGTAGAGACGGTTGAGGACCGCAATGGCCTGGGCACTGGGCAGGCTCATGTAAACGGGCATGCCGATGACAATGACGTCAGCGGCTTGAAGACTTTTATAAATCGGGCCCATGTCGTCGTTTTGGATACAAAAAGAATTTTCCTGATGCCGGCAGACCTCGCAGGCCTGGCAGCCATGAATAGAAAGTTTATCCAGAATGAAAGTGGTGACGGCATCGCCGTTTTGTCTGGGAGCGTCCATCAGGGTTTCAATCAAAGCAGCGGTGCTGCCGCTCTTTCTGGGACTGGCGTTAAGAACTGTATATTTTTTCAAAATAATCCTCCTGGTTTTTATATGTTTTCTTCATTATACGTCAGGATGAGAATAAACTGCAAGGGGAAGACACCATTGTAATTCAGTCAGAATTCAGATTGCAATTGATTTTTGCTAAGAAAAGGATTATCATAATTTAAAAAGATTCTAAACAATAAGGGGGTACGTATGAAATACGATGTGATCATTATTGGCGGAGGCATTATCGGAACATCCATTGCCCGGGCGTTGGGGCGTTACCAATTATCGGTGGCGGTTCTGGAAAAGGAAAACGATGTGGCCATGGGGGCGACCAAAGCCAACTCAGCCATTGTTCATGGCGGCTATGCCGAATCCCATGCCAAACTTAAAGGGCGTCTGTGCTACAAAGGGCGGAAACAGTTTGATCAGTTGGAAAATGAATTGCATTTCGGGTTTGAAAAAATTGGATCCCTGGTGTTGGCCTTTGAAGAAGCTCAAATTCCAAAGCTTCAGGCCCTGTACGAAAATGGCCTGGCCAACGGTTTGGACGATCTGTGCATCATCGACCACGATGCGGTCATGGCGATGGAACCGGCGGTTAATCCGGAAGTGAAGGCAGCGTTGTACTGTAAAGGCGCAGGGGTATGCTCGCCGTATGAAATGGCCATTGCCATGGCGGAAAACGCCGTGGCCAACGGTGCCGAATTATTTTTGGAAACCGGCGTGAAGGACGTGGTTCCCCGGCCGGAGGGTGGTTTTAATGTGATGACAGAAGACGGCCGCAGCTTTACCGGGGATTATGTGATGAATGCGGCCGGTGTCGCGTCCGGAGCGGTTTCAGCCATGGTGGGCGTGGATGATTTTACCATTTCACCCCGCAGCGGGGAATACTTACTCCTGGCCCGGGGAACCGGCAGTTTGGTCAACAATGTTTTGTTTCAGATGCCCACCAAGATGGGGAAGGGGATCCTCGTTTCCCCAACCTATCACGGGAACTTGATCATTGGGCCCGATGCGGTGGATGACGGATGCGTGGACAAGGCGACACATCCGGACCGGCTGCTTAAGATCTTTAACGAAGCCAGGCTGACGACAGACCAGTTGGATATCACCAAGTTTATCCGCAGTTTTACCGGGGTGCGTGCCGTGAGTTCCACCGATGATTTTATTGTGGAAGAAACAAAGGTGCCAGGCTTTATCAACTGTGCGGGGATTCAGTCCCCCGGGGTGACCTCGTCCCCGGCCATTGCGGAGATGGCGGTGACTCTTTTGGAAGACGCGGGTCTGAAGCTTGTACCGGATCCCGGGTATAACCCGAACCGTCAACCGATTATCCAAAAGAAAGCGCTGCTGCCCTTTAAGGAAATAAAAGACCGGATTGATATTCCGTCGGCGCCGGACAAAATCATCTGCCGGTGTGAACAGGTGACTGAAGCGACCATTGTGGATGCCATGAGCCGGGGCATTCCGGTGACCACAATCGACGGGGTTAAACGCCGGACCCGGGCGGGAATGGGTTTTTGCCAGGGAACGTTCTGCCGGCCGAGGGTGGCCGCTGTGATGGAACAGGTTCTTGGCCATCCCGTGGATCCCTCCTTTGATGTGGAACACTCCGGGGTCAACCGGGTGGGCCGCAACGCCATTGTGGAGGCTGTACAAGCGGCTCTGGCCGAAAAAGAATAGTTCATGCTAAGGTGACCGTTTTGTATGCAAGACGTCCGTGGTTCGGACGTCTTTTTTTATGGAAAGGGACTTGATAGATTAAACTTTACAATGTATCATTGTATTAATTGATTAATACAAAGGTACAAAAGAAAGAAGAGACGTTAGTGATTTTTAACATTTAGGGGGATGGGACCAAGGAATATGTGACAGCTGTCGCTGAATATGATATAGTGTATATAATAGGAGAATACTGTATAGACATTGGGAAAAGCCCGGAGCATGGGCAATGATAAAGAAAAAGAGCCGACTCAATTTACACCCAGAAAGGATGGTAAACCGGATGGAAGAGCAGAAAAAACAAAAGAAATTTTTGAAACCCCGGAAACCCAAGCAGCCCAAGAAGCAGAAAATAAAAAAGGAACGCCAGCCGTGGAGTAAAAAGAAAAAAATAACGGTTGGGGTAATTATAGGGATCGTCGCGGTCGTTGCGGTTATTGTGGTGATGTCGATGATTCAGTCGGCCAACAGTACCGTGGCCGTTAACAGTACCGCATTGGCCCAGGGAGAACTGCAGCGGACGGTTTCCACAACCGGGACCGTCGAAAGCACCAATACGGAATATGTGGCAGATTCGACCGGATTGCCGGTATGGACCATCGATGTTGCGGTGGGGAATTGGGTTGAAAAAGGCAGCCGGCTGTGTCAGCTGTATAACGAACATGGGACAACGGACAGTGAAAAGTGGGTTTCTGTCTACGCTACCGCGACGGGGACCGTCACGGCGATCAATGCCAAAGTCGGCGTTGCGGCTAACGGCAATTTGTTTACCATCGAAAACACCAACAGCCTCCGGGTTGCGGCGAAGATCAAACAATCCGATTTGGGGTCTGTGCGTTCCGGAATGCCGGTTATAATCAAAACAGATGCCACCGGAGACAAAGAATACACAGGAACCCTTCAGAGCATTGCTCCGGCGGCAACATCTGCGGATTCGACCAGTGGGTCTTCATCGACGGGTGGGATCACCTCGTCCACTTCTTCATCCAGCAATCCGGAATTCAAGGGAATTGTTAGCATTGATTCGGATATTACGGACCTGTGCATTGGGATGAAAACCCAGCTTAACATTGTAGTTGAGGATAAGCAAGACGTCTTTAATGTGGATTACAGTGCCGTCACAACCGATGATAACGGAAATAATTGTGTGTATACAGCCGTTGATGCAAACAACGGAGTCTATACGGTTAAAAAGATTATGGTGACAACGGGAACCGAATCCGATTTTGCCGTGGAAATAACCGGGGATGGCCTGGTCAAGGGAATGCCCATCATTGCCGATCCATCAAAAGTGAAAGACGGAGATAAAGTGACACTGACGACAACCACCAGCCGGCTTGAAGGGGAGGACCGCAGCAATGCCTAAAACCATTATTGATATGCAGGGGATTATTAAGCGGTTTTATATCGGATCTGCCAACGAATTGGAAATTTTGCACGGTATCGACTTACAAGTGAATGAGGGTGAATTTGTGTCGATCATCGGGGCTTCCGGATCCGGAAAATCGACGCTGATGAATATTATCGGGGCGCTGGACCGGCCGACGGAAGGGAATTATATTCTGGATGAGGTGCCGCTTCACGGACTGAAGGATAAGGATCTTTCCATCATCCGCAACCAGAAAATCGGATTTGTCTTTCAGACGTTTAATTTAATTCCCCGGTCCACAGCGATTGATAATGTGGGACTGCCAATGCTGTACGCCGGGATCAAGCATGAAGAACGCAAGGAACGGGCGGAAGAATTGTTACGGCTGGTCCAGATGGATGACCGGGCGAAACATAAGCCGAACGAGCTTTCCGGAGGACAGAAACAGCGGATTTCCATCGCCCGGGCCATGGCCAACGATCCGGCCATCATTCTGGCCGATGAACCGACTGGAGCCCTGGATACCAAAACCGGTCATATGGTCATGAATATTTTTCATAAGCTGCATCAAGAACAGGGAAAGACCATCGTGTTAATTACCCATAATCCGGAACTGGCTCAGGAAACCCAGCGGATCATTACACTAAAAGATGGGCGAATCGTGGATGAACGTCCGGGAGATGACGCCGAGGTCAGTCATGAATAATTTATCAGAAAATATCAAACTGGCCTTGGAAGGATTATACGCCAATAAAATGCGGGCGCTACTGACTATGCTTGGAATCATCATCGGAATTGCGTCGGTCATTACGATTATCTCCATCGGGGACGCCCTCAGTTCTTCCATGAATGAGTCACTTTCAGCCTTGGGGGGAAACAATGTGTCCATTTATCTGGCGGGAAAAACCAATGACGGCACCTATACCTTAAGCGAGGATGATTATTTTACTGATGAAATGCTCACCCGGTTTAAACAGCATTTTTCCGACCGGATCAAAGACGTCGAATTGACAACAAATCTGGGATCGGGGACCCTTCAGAATGTTTTGCCGAAACAGGATATGAAAATCACCGGGGTTAATGGTGGATACGCGACGGTGGAAAGTCAGAAACTGACGAAGGGCAGAAGCGTTACGGCCCGGGATGTGGACGGTGGGAAAAATGTCATTGTCATTTCCAGCATTTTGAGCAGACAAGTGTTTGGCAACAACACCAATCCGGTAGGCAAGAAGATGTCTATCGAGACCCAATACGGCATTCAGTCCTTTTATGTGATCGGCGTGTACAAAGATCCCAAGGAAGAAAATCAAAGCATGGTCAGTTCCATGTTTACCGGTAGCAATAACAGTCAGTCTGCTGCATATATTCCGTATACGACGGCCAACACCATCAGCGGGACGACCACAAAAGGTTATGCAAATTTTATGGTGAAGCTGGCGGATAATGTTGACTCGGAGCAGTTTGTCAAAGATGTAAGCAGTTTTTTCTCCCCGTACTATCAGGGGAAAAACAGTAAAGTCTATGTGGAAAGCATGGACAGCGTGATGAGCGAAGTGAATGGAACCATGAGTATTATGTCCATGGGCGTGGCGGTCATTGCCGGCATTTCCCTGCTGGTTGGCGGGATCGGCGTGATGAACATCATGCTTGTCTCTGTGACCGAACGAACCCGGGAGATCGGAATCCGGAAAGCATTGGGGGCGCCGAACAGCGCGATTCAGGTTCAATTTATTGTCGAATCCATTATTATTTGTGTGATCGGCGGCATTATCGGAGTCATTCTTGGCGCCGTGTTTAATTCGATTGCGGCCATATTTATGAAAACATCGGTTTCCTTGTCTGTTAAATCGGTGGCGGTTGCCGTTGTTTTCTCAATGGGAATTGGCGTTTTCTTCGGCTTTTACCCGGCCAATAAAGCGGCGAAACTCGATCCGATTGAGGCGCTGCGCTACGAATAAAAAAAGTATTAAATCCTGGGGATATTCCCCGGGATTTTTTTATTGCAGACAGATCTTGCAAAAATATCCTTTATTCTGTTGGAATTTATAAAAAAGTGCTTGCTTTTTGGGGTAAAGCGTTTTATAATGTTGTCAGTGGTCAGACCACTGGAACAAAAAAGAGACAGAGGTCTGACAAATTGGTGAACGCATACCACATGTAAGGAGGAGCAGTTTATGAGTTCATATCAGTACAATCAGGTAACACCAGAAATAATTGAAGCCATTAAGGCAGCAGCACCCGGTCATGTTTTGGTCGGTGATCAGATCAACGAAGATTACAGTCATGATGAAATGTCCATCTATGGCAAAGCCATGCCGGATGTTTTGATTGAAGCGACAACCACTGAAGAAGTGGCCGCTGTGATGAAAATCTGTAACGACAACAAAATTCCAGTGACACCCAGTGGTGCCCGTACCGCACTTACAGGCGGCCCTGTCAGTTTACTCGGTGGGGTAATGATTTCCACAACAAAAATGAACAAGATTCTCGGATACGATAAAGAAAACTTTGTCGTGACCATCCAGCCAGGTGTGCTGCTCAACGATCTCGCAGAAGATTGCTTGAAGCAAGGCTTGATGTATCCACCGGATCCTGGTGAAAAATTTGCAACGGTCGGCGGCAACGTTTCAACCAATGCTGGCGGGATGCGTGCTGTTAAATACGGAACGACAAGAGATTATGTCCGTGCGATGACAGTGGTATTACCAACAGGCGAAATTGTACACGAAGGCGCTACTGTGTCTAAAACAAGTTCAGGCTACAGCCTGCTCAACCTGATGATTGGTTCCGAAGGGACTTTGGGAATCATCACTGAAATGACCCTTAAAGTTATTGCAAATCCGAAGGCGACAATCAGCATGATTGTTCCTTATGAAAAATTGGATGACGCTATCGCGACCGTTCCGAAATTCTTCTTAAATCATTTATCTCCTCAAGCATTGGAATTTATGGAACGGGATGTGGTAGACGATACCGAAAAATTCCTGGGTAAAAATGTTTATCCGAAACAGATGGAAGGCACCGAAGTCGGCGCTTACGTCCTGGCAACTTTTGACGGAAACAGTGAAGACGAATTGATGGACATCGTTGAAAAAGCATCAGAAGTTGTGCTTGAAGCTGGAGCAATTGATGTGTTGGTTGCCGATACTCCTCAATTAATGAGAGATGCATGGGCGGTTAGAAGTGCACTGCTCGAAGCGATCGAAGCCAATACGACCCTTCTGGATGAATGTGATGTGGTTGTTCCTGTCACCAAGATTCCGGAATTCCTGACATACGCAAAATCACTGGAAAAAGAACATGGCTTTACAATCAAAAGCTTTGGTCATGCTGGTGATGGTAACCTGCATGTGTATACTTGCAGCAATGACATGGAAGAAGCAGAATTTAACAAACAGGTTGAAGATTTCATGAAAAAGGTTTATGCAAAAGCAACCGAAGAAGGCGGCTTGATTTCCGGTGAACACGGCATTGGCTGTGGGAAAATGGAATATCTGAAAGATTTCGTCGGTCCGGTGAACATGCGCATTATGAAAGGGATTAAAGAAGTCTTTGATCCGAACATGATCCTTAACCCTGGCAAAGTTTGTTACGAAATTCAAAAATAAGTTGAGCATACTACGTATTTAATGGAGGAAAACACAAAATGGCATATTTAATTTCAGATGAAGCGAAGGATTTATTACAAGACGTTCACGAATTCTGTGAAAATGAAGTCAAAGAACAATGCAAAGAATATGATAAAAGCGGCGAATGGCCGAAAGAAATTTACGACAAAGCAATCGAAATGCAGCTCCACAGTCTGGAAATTCCAGAAGAATACGGCGGACCAGGACTTTCCCGCGTGGATATTGCAGCTTTAATTGAAGAAATGGCCAGAGCCGATGCTGGTTTCGCAACCACGATCTCAGCCAGTGGTCTGGGAACAAAACCTGTTTTGATTGCAGGCAACGAAGAACAGAAAAAACATGTCTGTGAAGTCATTGTCAACGGTGGATTTGGTGCTTTCGCACTGACCGAACCTGGTGCGGGTTCTGATCCTGCTGCTGGAACAACCACGGCTAAAAAAGACGGCGACAGCTATGTATTAAACGGCCGTAAATGCTTTATCACCAACGGCGGCATTGCTGATTTCTATTGTGTAACAGCACTGACGGATAAATCAAAGGGTGTTAAAGGCATGTCCATTTTCTTGATTGACGCTGGTACACCCGGTTTATCTTCCGGTCACGAAGAAGACAAGATGGGGATTCGTACCTCCAACACTGCTGATGTCGTGCTTGAAGATGTCCGCGTTCCTGCAGAAAACCTCCTCGGAAACGAAGGCGACGGCTTTAAGATTGCCATGCAGACCCTGGATCAGGCAAGAGCATGGATGGGCGTTGTCTCAACAGGGATTTCCCAGAGAGCCATGGACGAATCCATTGCTTACTGTAAAGAAAGAGTCCAGTTTGGGAAACCGGTTATCAAATTCCAGGCAATGCAGTTTAAGATTGCAGACATGGCCATTAAGATTGAAACCTCACGTCAGATGAACGCTTATGCCTTAAACCTGATGGATATGGGCAAACGTCACAGCAAAGAAGCCGCTATTGCAAAATGCTACGCTTCTGATAAAGCAATGGAAATTGCGACGGAAGCGGTTCAGATGTTTGGTGGTTATGGCTACAGCCGTGAATATCCTGTAGAAAAACTGATGCGCGATGCCAAGATCTTCCAGATCTTCGAAGGATCCAACGAAATCCAGCGTATTGTCATCGCAAACAACACCATTCCCCGGTAGGAGTGTGCTTGAAGATGAACATTCTTGTATGTATTAAACAAGTTCCGGATGACTCGGTGGAAGTTGGCATTGGTGCTGACGGTAAACCGGCCATCGATTCGATAACCAAGGTTGTCAACGCGTTTGACACCTATGCCTTGGAAATGGCAGCCCGTTATAAAGAAGCATTGGGCGACGACAGCGAAATCACCGTGCTGTGTGTCGGACCAGATGAAGCCAAGAACTCCCTTAAAAATTGTCTGGCTGTAGGCGGAAACACCGCCTACCTCGCCAGTGACGCGGCTTTTTCAGGATCCGATCCCAGCGGGGTGGCTGTGATTATTAAAGACGCTATCGCAAAACTGGAAGAAGACAAAGGGGCATTTGACCTGATCTTTACCGGTAAAGAAGCAACGGACGCGGCTTTGGGTCAGACCGGGATTTACCTGGCTGAACAGCTGAACACCGGCGTGATCACCAACGTGATCGCGATCGATGTGAAAGATGGCAAAGCAGTGGCAAAACAGGAAACAGACGAAGGCTACCGGATGGTAGAGTCAGATACACCTGTTGTTTTGACCGTTTCCAAACCGGATTATGATCCCCGCTATCCAACCATCAAAAACAAGATGGCGGCCAGAAAGAAACCAATCGAAGGATTTGATGCCAGTATTTTGGCAGATCCAAGTCTGGTTGGCGATGCTGGAGCAAAAGTGGTGGCCATTAAAACTTACGAACCGCCGAAGAAAGAAGCTGGCGTCAAAGTACAGGAAGAATCTGATGAAGATTCAGCCTTAAAAGCCATCGGTATGATGGTTGAAGCCAAGGTTCTGGGCTAGGAGGTCGTCATGAATAAAGCAGAAACCAAAAATATTTTAGTATATATCGAAGTTGCAGATGCTGCACCGGTTAAGGTGAGTCTGGAAAGCTTGGCTCAGGCCAAAAGAATGGCAGACGAAAAAGGCGAAAAAGTCATTGCAGCCGTCATTGGCCAGAATATTGGCGACGCTGCAAAGGAAGCTGCGGCTGCCGGTGCAGACAAAGTCATCGCTGTTGATGATGCCGCGTTTGCAGATTTTAATCTGGATGTCACTGCAGATGTGATGATGCAGATCATTGAAAAAGAAAAACCCGAAGCTGTGTTTGTCGGAGGGACTCAGGACGGAAAAGATTTAGCACCAAAATTAGGCGCTAAATGTGCGACGGGCTGCGCGTCGGATGTCGTGGGAATGAAACTTGACGAACAGGGCAATATTGATTTTACTTGTCCTCTGTATAGCGGCACCGTTCTTGAAGATGTCGTAATTGCGGAAGCAAGACCTCAGATTGCAACCCTTCGTTCCGGCGCTTTCAAGAAATTGGAAGAAGCCGGTCAGGGCGAAGTGGTCGCTGAAAGCTTTACGGTAGCCGATGACGCCGTTAAGGCCAAGATTACAGAAACCGTGAAAGAACTCACAGAATCGGTCAACCTGGAAGACGCAGAAATTATCGTTTCCGGCGGCCGTGGTATGGGCAGTGCTGACAACTTTAAACTGGTTCAGGAACTGGCAGATCTGTTAGGTGGTGTGGTTGGGGCAACCCGTCCGGCCATCGAAGACGGCTGGGTTCCCAGAAATCACCAGGTTGGTCAGTCGGGTAAAATTGTTGCACCTAAACTCTACATTGCGTGTGGAATTTCCGGTGCGACCCAACACCTGAGTGGGATTACCGGGTCTGATTATATCGTCGCAATCAATAAAGACGAAGACGCCCCGATTTTCTCTGTAGCCAATATTGGTATTGTCGGAAACGCCTTAAAGGTTTTGCCGGTGATGATCGAAGAAGTCAAAAAGATTCAGGCCCAATAATTCACATTTCTATTTGTTAGTGCGCAGCTGTTGTACTTATCACAATACAGCACCGCATACTATAAAAAGTTTTGCATAAAAATATACTGTTCCTCAACAAATTCAGCAAAACTTGCCTCCCACTGGTATTCTCAGATGCCGGTGGGATTTTTTATTGGGATTTCTGCAGTTTAAAGAAATTTATGCTATACTTATAATCCATAAGGGAACAGAAAAGGAGGAAGAACAATGTTGGATAATAAGATGTTTAACCAGATGATTGCGGATCATGAAAAATGGCTTTTGGACGAAGGTGGCACAAAGGCAGATTTTTCCGGGATGGATTTAAAAAGCCATGATTTTGTCAATGTGGATTTGCAGAAAGCAAATTTTGAAGGCGCAGATATGGCGGGGATTCATTTTATCCGGTGCAATCTGGCTTTTGTCAATTTTAAAGATGCCAATCTGGA
>JAQWCN010000118.1 GCA_028705955.1 Eubacteriaceae bacterium | reverse complement strand
CTCTTTAATGAGCCGGATATCTGCAAAGGGACAGGTAAAAAAGATGGTGACCCCTGTCTTGAGCGCCGCCGCATCCACCGCTTTTGCCAGTTCCAGGGATTTTTTGCCGTAAAGATAGGATTTGGGATTAACCATTAAAAATGGATTGGTTCTTGAAAACACTGTAATGCCTCCTCTGATGCGTAATGCCTTTAATTTTTATCATTATAACAAAAAAGATTTAAAAGAATCCGGCCCACTTAAAAAAAGCCGGCGTTTTCCGCCAGCTTTTACAAAAGTCAAAATATTTGGTTCTAGTCTTCCTTATTGGTCCGGCGCCAGATGTTCATTTTTTCTGCGGATTTGATCAGTTCTTCCCGGAAATCCGGATGAGCCAGAGAGATGATGCCTTCCGCTCTTTCCCAGGTGGATAACCCTTTCAGATTGACCATACCGTATTCGGTCACCAGATACTGGGTGTTGGCCCGGGCGTCGGTAACGATGGAGCCGTTGGCCAGTGTCGGACGGATCCGGGAGTGCATTTCCCCTTTGCGATCGGTGAAGGTGGATGAACAGCAGATGAAACTCTTGCCGCCCTTGGACAGATAAGCCCCCATAACGAAGTCCAGCTGTCCGCCGGAACCGGAAATCTGTTTGGTTCCCGCTGATTCCGCATTGATCTGACCGTAGAGATCCAGATCGACGGTGTTGTTAATGGAAATGAAATTATCCAGCTGGGAGATGGTGCGCACGTCGTTGACATAATCCACAGGTGCTCCCATACATTCCGGATTATCGTCCAGGAAATCGTAAAGTTTTTTGGTCCCGGAAGCAAACGCGTAGGTCTGCTTGTACGGATTGATTTTCTTTTTGGAACCGTTGATCTTGCCCTGACGGGTCAGATCGACAAACGCATCGACATACATTTCGGTATGAACGCCCAAATCTTTCAGATCCGATTCGCCAATCATTTTACCCACCGTGTTGGGCATTCCGCCGATTCCCAACTGCAGGCAGGCGCCATTGGGAATTTCCGGCACAATCAAATTGGCCACAGCCAGATCGACATCCGAAGGTTCGCCGCCGGCTGGTGTTTCCGGCATCGCCGGGTTTTCCCCTTCCACGATCATATCCACCTTGGAAATGTGGATGGCTTCACAGAAACCACCAAGACACCGGGGAACACTTTCGTTGACTTCCACGATAATCGTCTTGGCCCGTTCACACATCGCCATCATATGAGAGGTATTGGGACCAAAGTTAAAGTAACCGTGTTTATCCATCGGAGCGACCTGGAACATCAGAACATCCGGCGGATTGGGAGTATCCCTGTAATACCGGGGCAGTTCGGAATAACGAACCGGTGAATGGAACATAAAACCCTGGGAAACGGCGTGGCGTTCAAACCCGGACATGTGCCAGGAATTCCAGGTAAAGTGATCTTTGGCATCCGGAATATCAAAAATCCGGGGCTTTTTCATCAAAATCCCACCGCGAATTTTGACATCGGTCAGTTCTGGCAAACGTTTGGCCATTGCCGCGTCCAAAGCGTCTACCGTGCAGCTGGTCCAGCCATAATCAACCCAGTCACCGGATTGAACCACCTTAACCGCTTCGTCAGCGGTTGTCAGCTTATCTGCATATTCTTTTAAATAACTCATTTTTCCCTCCTAAGATTCTTGTTAAAATCTTATCAATAAAGAAAATTTTATCATTCCTGCGGTCCCGGGTCAACCCTTTAAAGGAATAAAAATAGCGGGACAGCCCGCGTCCAGCCGGGCCTCCCGCATCTTTTTTATCCAACGCTTGATTGTTCTTTTTTAAAAACACATTCCTTAAAGGAAAATGTATTTGCAGATGAATAAAACCGTCAAAACAATCATCAGGATTGAAACATTTTTCTTCTTTCCTGCCAACAGGTTCATGATGGTGTAAGAAATGATTCCCACGCTGATCCCTTCAGAAATACTGTAGGTCATCGGCATGGCCGCCAGACACAGAAAAGCCGGTAAGCCTTCCGTTACGTCTTTAAAATCAATTTCCGTCACACATTGAATCATTAAAAAGCCAACGATGATCAGGGCCGGCGCCGTCGCAAAGGATGGGATGGCCAAAAAGATCGGTGAGAACAAGAGAGCCAACAGGAAGAAAAGTGCCACGACAATCCCCACTAAACCGCTGCGGCCGCCTTCTGCGATTCCCAGGCTACTTTCGACATAAGTGGTAGTTGTGGAGACCCCCAGGCAAGCCCCTGCAGACGTCGCAATGGCATCAGCCAAAAGGGCACCCTTAATCCGCGGCAACTTGCCGTTTTCGTCCAGGTAACCCGCTTTGATGCTACAGCCGGTCAAGGTGCCAAGGGTATCAAAAATATCGACAAATAAAAAGGCAAAGATGACAACGAAGAAATCCAGGGAGAACACTTTGGAAAAGTCCATGTGCATCATCGTCGGCGCAATACTGCTGATGTGAATGCCGTTTGAAAAATCCGGGATGAGAGAGTATAATCCCAATTCGGCATTGGGAACATAAACCCCGCTCAGCTGGAAGATAATCCCCACCAGCCAGGTGACAATAATCCCAATCAGAATCCCGCCTTTAACATTCTTAACCATCAGGAATCCAGTAAACAGTACGCCCAAAAGTGCAAGGGCTACGGTCAGCCCCATGGTTGCCGAGGCCTGGCCCTTCCACTGATAAATGCTAACCAGTGTGGAGCTGTTGGAGACCACAATATGTGCATTCTGGAAGCCGATCATACAGATGAACAAGCCGATCCCCGCGGAAATCGCCAGTTTTAACGTTCCGGGGATGGCGTTAAAGATCGCCTCACGCACATTGGTCAGACTTAAAATAATAAAAATGATACCTTCGACAAAGACAGCCGCCAATGCCATTTCCCAGGAATAGCCCATTTTGATGACCACGGTGTACGCAAAGTATGCGTTGAGCCCCATGCCTGGAGCCAAAGCAAAGGGATAATTGGTTAACAGTGCCATGACCAGCGTACCGATGGCCGCCGCCAGCGCTGTGGCCGTAAAGACAGCCCCCTTATCCATTCCTGTTGCGCTCATGATTGTCGGGTTAACCGCGAGGATGTATGCCATTCCCATAAAAGTGGTCAGCCCTGCCATGATTTCAGTTTTTAGATCCGTATGGTAATCTTCAAAATGAAACAATTTTGCCAATTTTTCTTGCATTAATAAAATCCTTTCTTTGTATATTTAAGTATACATTAAGAATAACAAAAAAAAGGATAAAAGGCAATAGGGAAAAAGGAGAAACCCGGAGGGGAACCGGGTGAAGCGTTTGCTATTCCTGTGAATCGATTCCCAGTGTTATTTTGATTGTTATTTTGAGTCCTTTTTCTTTCAATTCTTTTTGGTTGATACGGGATTGAAGGATTGCCCGTATCGAGAAGTGCAAATCCGGGATGCCGTTTTTAACCACCTGATGATAGAGCTGCTTTCATTCCCGGGATCTTTCCTGACTTAAAACTTCTTCGTTGGTGTAGGTCATGGGTTTATTCTTTTTCTTTTAAAGTATTCTTTACCGATTCAAAAGCATATGGCAAAGATCGTTTTAATAATTCATCTGTCAGTTGAATTACATTATCCGGTAATTGAGAATTGTTTTTATTCCACATAATAGGATATACATATATTTCTTTTTCAAAAGAAGAACTCTTAAGATATATTTTATTATTATTTTGATGTAATTTGCCTTCCTCATTTTCGTTCAATAATTGTCCCAATGGCCTTAATAGTTTCCATTGTTCCTCAATACATAATGGTTTAGGTAGTTTTCCGTCTTTAAACCATCTTATTAAATCTAATGCTGAAAAACGATCTAAATGTTTATGAACCCTCTGATTCCAATAATGCTTCAGACAATCCTGGCATGCTCTTTCACATTTGCAATCTAATAATAATTTTTTTGTCTCACCCATTAATAAATCTGTCTGTTCACATAAGGCACTACTATAGCCTGCACCACTTGATAAGCTATCATATAAAAAAACATCTATATAAATGATTTCTTTTGAGTAACGCATCCGATATCCATTTTTTAATTCATTAAACTCAATATCTAAAATTCTTCCTGCTGCCAAAACCATAGCTTCAGATAATGTTTGCGCCGCATCCTTTAACCATTCAATACCCTGTTTTGTTGTGTTAATCATTTTTTTATTCATTTGAATCTCATACACGACCATATCCGTTTGATATTCATGCCCTAAAAAGACTGTTGTACGTTCATCTTGTGGATGTGTACAAGATTTTTTCATTAATGGATGTTTAAATGGCTGTCCTATCTTATTCATTTTTTCTTCTTCCGTTTTAGGTACAGCTGCACCGCATAATTCGCAAACTGAAAATCCTTTATCTTCAGGTCCTTTATTTATAATAATCAATGGTTGCTCAGAACGTTTAGTATATCGCAAGAAGGAAAAACCATCTAATTTCTTCAAGTCATCTTCAGGTGTTAATGAATAGCATGGTGTTTCAGCAAAAGAATCCGTGCTATCAACAACTGTCATTGATTCAGCCACTCCATTTTTTGGAGCAAATCCCCATGGTTTTAGATAATTATGTTTTTCTAATTCTTTGCCACAAAATGGACATTTATTATTATGAGGTTTTTCTAATCCAAACCAATTACAAGCCTGATTTGAACAACAATAGATTGTCTTGTAATAATCTTGTGATGACTGCTCAAAGTAAGCTTTGGCTGGTTTTTCATAACTTCCTTTTCGAAATTTTGAATAAAAATCATAAATTCCAGCTGATTTATACGTTTTTTTATTAACTACTATATTTTTCCCCGGAGCATATTCACTAATAGCAATATCCAATGACCGATCCGGTTCTTGTTCGATTTTTTCACCCTTTAAATCTTCAATATAAAAGCCTACTACATCTCTTGGAAATGAATATGTTGGAAATAATCCCTTTAATAACATACAATCCAACATTTTTTTCTCATATTTTTTTCCTATCCCATAACGTTCACCAAATTCCTCAACTTCTTGTTCCAGATGCCTCAAATTGTTTTCTAATTCTTTTTTATATTGATCAAAATCCAGTTTAATATCATTGGGTAGCAGCTGTTTGTCATTAATATTAAAATCATTAAGAAAATTTAAAAAACCTTTATAGTGATTGGAAAAAAATACGCCTACATTTTCATCTACACCAACATCTAATTGAGATAAATACTGCGTCATTATCACAACCGTTAAATGACGTTTTATTATTTTTTTATTACTAACATCTATC
>JAQWCN010000117.1 GCA_028705955.1 Eubacteriaceae bacterium | reverse complement strand
CATCGTCCGGAACCGTGGCCGGAACCGTGACAAATGGATTCCAGTCGACGGATGCGTCATCGCTGACATGCCACATCTGAAGAAACATCAGCGTCAAATTCTGAACCGCTTCGCCTTCCAGCATCACTGCAGTGTCCTTCCAATGTCCAAATTTTTCGATATGGTTGATGTATTCATCCCCCAGATTCACCCCGCCGTTAAAGGCAACCTGTCCGTCAATCACCAGAATTTTCCGGTGATCCCGGTAGTTAAACGTCGTGGACACAAAAGGATGCAACGGTGAGAACATCCGGCAGGGAATCCCGATTGCCTGCATCCGTTTCGGATAATTGGCCGGCAGGGTTGAGAGTTCACAGGTCCCGTCGTACATCACCCGGACATCCACCCCTTCTTTGACCTTGCGGGCAAGAATTTCCAGAATCTTCCCCCACATCAACCCTTTATCAATGATAAAGTATTCCAGAAAAATAAATGTTTTTGCTTTTTCGAGTTGCACCAGCATCTGCTCAAACTTTTTTTCTCCCAGCGGGAAATAGGTCACTTTGGTATTTTGATGCACCGGAAAGGCTCCGACTCTTTCCATATAGGTAACCAGTGACGCCGAAGCGGCATCCCGTTTTTTTAATGCCGCCAGTGTCGCCTCATCCTGATCCATGCATTCCCGGCTTTCATCCACCAGATTGGTCAGCCGTTTCTTAACCTTGCGGTGGCCAATTTCCGTTTTGGTCCAGGCGTAAAACATGGTGCCAAACAGTGGGAAAGTTCCAATCAGAATCAGCCAGGAAATTTTGGCCGTTGGATCGCTTTGCCCGTTAATCAGCCACAAAAATACAATAATTTCAAAAAGAGCCGTTCCACCATAGACCAGCCGTGAGATGGTTTCCCCCAGCCACAGCCATAGGGCTACCAAAAACAAGGCCTGAATCGCAAACAGCAGAATGATCAGTCCCAACCTGCTGAAAATGACGTGTCCGATGCCGCCTTTCCATTTTCGTCCCAGCAGGGACATGCCGTTTTCATCAATAATCGGTTCGTTTTTCACACATTTTTCCTCCTGAATGCTTGAGTGGACGCTTCGGTCTTCCCTCATCGCGGACGGAAGACGACAAAAGAATGCTTTTGTCAATTTAATTGTACCACTGATAGGGATTCAAATCACAAAAGGATTGTTTTTTAAATCCTTTGAGCATTAAAAAAACGGATGCGTTAACATCCGTTTCGTTGTTTCTTTTTTATTCCTGAGCTTCCGGTTCCCCAAGCATGGTATAAATCCCCGCAGCATCACTCGCGACCAGTTGATCCACCGCTTTGGGATCGCTCAGGGTAACAGCAATGTTGGACAGGATCTCGACGTGTTCATCCCCTTTGCCGGCGATTCCCAAAACGACCCGTACTTTTTTTCCGTTCCAGTCGATACCCTTTGGAAAAACCATAACCCCCAAACCCGAGGTGATGACTTCATCCCTGGCCGATTCGATTCCATGGGGGATCGCAATACCGTTACCCAGATACGTATCCATGGTTCCTTCTTTATCCACCATGGCCTGAATATACGCCGGCGTTACATAGCCTGCCTCCTGGAGCATTTCTCCCATTCGCCGCACCACAGCCATCTTTTCCATTGGCGGACAGTTGATTTTTATATTTTTTTTCTGTAAAATTTCCATCGTATTTTCTCCT
The DNA here is from genome assembly GCA_028705955.1 of Eubacteriaceae bacterium. Taxonomy (GTDB): domain Bacteria; phylum Bacillota; class Clostridia; order Eubacteriales; family Eubacteriaceae; genus JAQWCN01. The sequence continues at coordinate 3,591 of JAQWCN010000117.1, read as the reverse complement.
CTATTGCTTTATGGAATCATTCCGCGACCGGTATGCCCCATGGCATCCACGTTTTCTGCTATCTTCTGCCAGTCGATGGTGTCCTGGGTCAGCAGCTTTGTAAAATGTAAAACATTTTTTCCCAGGGGTTCGGCCGCATCAATCTGGCAAACCGAAGTGATAATGCTTTGCGGTTCGGTTCCTGTCTTTTTTGCTTGTACGGAAACACAAGCGGCAATGGCCAGGGCCAGATACTGGATTTCGCCTCCCTGGGCCTGTCCATTTCTCGCCGCACCGACCAACCGGTCTTCCGGCTGAAGTTTGCGAACCGGATCCCTTGAGACCCGGGTCACAGTATCCCCCAGCGCCCGATTGGAAAAACGGTACAACAAGTCTTGAATATGGGGCGCCAGTTTTTCGTAGGGTTCGCCATATTTTTTGCCGATGGCTAAAGCGCTTTCCGCCATCGCGTTTTCAACAAAATTCCGGATGGTCATGTTGCCAATCGCTTCGTATATATATTCTTTCCCCATCAATTGCCCCAAATAGGCCGTCATGGCATGGGCCATATTGTGAATATATAACTTTCTTTCCAGATAAAAGCCAAAAGGCGTATACGCAATGAGCTTAGGGTAATCCGGAAGCTTCCCCTTCAGCGCCGCCCGGTCGACGGGCAGATAATCGTAGGCTTCCACACAAATTCTGAGAATGTCCCCCTTTTGCATCGCCGGTGTCATGATGGGCACCATTCTTCCGATGGACGTTTCCACCAGACCAAGGGAACGGTCCATGAGCGATTGATACGGCTCCGCCAGTTCCTTTTTAAGCAATTTTCTCAGGAACTGATCCGCATTCATCAAATTTTCACAAATGAGGATATCCAAAACATCATCCGGATTTTTCTGCCAGCGGGCTTCCAGTCCCCTGGCGATCAGCGGCACCACTTTAGGCAATACCGCCGCTCCCAGGGCCGTAGCCATTAAATCCGCACTGGCTATCTCCCGGACAACTTTCTCTTCATCCATTCCGCTCACTGCCCGCACCCCGGATATCCAGTTTTCCCGGGGTGTTTCCCCAACGATTTCCTGAATGTAACCGCCTTGCGCGTTCAGGGCCTCCACAACCTGCGGGTTAACATCGATGAAAACAACGTCATACCCACACTGGGAAAGCAGGGCACCAATAAATCCCCGGCCGATATTGCCAGCACCGTACATTATCGCTTTAATGGGACTCGCCTCTTTCTGCTTCCTGTTTTTTCAAACGTTCCACCACTTCGTCAAAGACCGGTGAATTCAGATAATTATCAAAGGAAATATGTTCTTTATCCGACTGGGCTGCTTTAGCTGTCGGCGTCAATTCTTCATGGGTTAAAATGAGATCCGCATCGTCAGGAATTTTGGAAATGGCAGAATGAATCACCGTAATTTGAGTGAGTCCTGCTTCTTTGACTTTTTTCTTGAGATTGGCAGCGGCCATCGCAGATGACCCCATCCCTGCATCACAAGCAACCACCACTTTACGAACAACAGAATGAGCGATCTGTCTTTTTTCATTCTGATCTGAACCGGAAATCCCTTTGGATTCTGCTTTCATCGCATCCTTTTGAGCTTTCAACGCTTCGTACTGACCGTCTTCTGTCATTTCATCAAAATCTTTATACGCATGTTTGACCACCAAACTATTGAGGAGGAAAGACACAACCGTCGATACCACCACCCCGATGATCGTCCCGATCATGCATTTTTCAGGCGTCATGGCCAAAACCGCAAAGATACTTCCCGGTGAAGGCGTCGCAATACATCCGCCCTGGAACAGCAGATAGCTGGCCACCGCTGACATGCCGCCGAGTATCATTGGAATAAGCGTTAGCGGCTGGGCCAAAACGTACGGGAAATACACTTCGTGAATCCCGCCAAAGAAATGAATGATGATATTCCCAGGCGCGGAATCCTTCATTTCGCCTTTTGCAAATTTCCAATAGGCCAGCAATAATCCCAAACCGGTTCCCGGATTGGTGACCAGCAAAAACAGAATGGAAAAGCCCTGGGTTTTAACCTGCTGATAACCAAGGGGTCCCAAAATCCCATGATCCAACGCATTATTCAGGAACAAAACCTTCGCCGGTTCAACAATCACCGGTGCAAAAATAATCATCCCGCGATCCATAATGAACTGGATGCCCGCAGATAAAACAGCATTGATTGCCGCAACGCCCGGCCCAATGAGTTTATACGAGACACAACACAGCACACCGCCAATAATGGCAAGGGTAAAGTTATTAACAAGCATTTCAAATCCGGATTTGATTCTACCGTCCAAAGCGGCATCAATTTTCTTCATAATGAATCCGGATAACGGACCGACAATCATCGCCGCCAAAAACATGGGGATATCCGAACCGACAATAACCCCCATCGTCGCTACGGCCCCGCAAACAGCACCGCGCTTTCCGCCAAACATTTCACCGCCGGTATAGCCAATCAGCAACGGTAAAAGGGTCTGCAACAGTGGGGTGGTCAAATTGGCCAAATCGGCATTGGGTATCCATCCCGTTTCAATAAACAGGGCTGCGATGATCCCAAATGCCATAAATGCTCCGATATTCGGGATGACCATGCCACTTAACACTGCACCAAATTTTTGTAAATTCCTGGAAAAACCTTTTGTATCGCTCATTTAAAAATCCCCCTATTGATTTTTAACACACGTCATGCTGACGCTTATCTCAGATCGCAAATGCGATCATCGCCATAAACGGCCTGCCAGTCCCGGGTAAAATCATCCACCGCTCCGGCAACCACTTTGCCAGACAGCGCGGTTTCATAGATTTCCGGTGCCGATGTAATGCATTGGGCGCCGGCGAGAATGGCTTTATCAATCTGCGCGACATTTTTAAAACTGGCCGCCAGGATTTTGGTTTTGTAACTGTACGTGTTAATAATCGTTGCGATATCCGCGATCACACCGGCCGAATCAATCCCCATGGCTTCCATCCGGTTGTAATAGGGAGCAATATAATCGGCACCGGCTTCGAGAGCCATAAAAGCCTGCGCCTTGGAATAAACAGCGGTTGCGGTAACCTTTACCCCTTCCGCCTTAAGGGCCTTGATGGTTTTGATGCCTTCCATGGTCACCGGTACTTTAATGGCGACCTGATCATCCACCTTTTCCAAAATGGCATGGGCATCTTTCATCATTCCGTCGTAATCTGTGGCGGACACCTGGATATGAAAACTGGCCTGAGGCCCGATCACACTGCGGATCTTTTTCATATGGGCAAAAAAGTCAATTTTGCCTTCCTTTTTAACAATACTCGGATTGCTGGTCACCCCCGAGATCGGTAAAAATGCACAAAATCGCTTAATGTCATCAAGATGAGCTGTATCTACTAAATATTCCATTCACTTTTGATACCCTTTTGATCGGATATCAACCCTTTCTGAGTATTCACTCAGGGTTAAAAATCACTTGGCAACTGAAACAATAATGCCTTTTTCTTCGATCAGAGCTTTGGTTTCGGGATTGATCTGATCATCGGTAATCACCTGATAAACCGGAGCAAATTCAAAATAGCCAACCGGTCGAGGCTTCAGAAAGTTTCTGGACTCC
>JAQWCN010000116.1:2587-5299 GCA_028705955.1 Eubacteriaceae bacterium | reverse complement strand
AACGGTGGAAACCGATGTCGTGATGTTTGGCCGGGGCATTGAACCGACTTCTTATCTCTATGCCTGTCTGTTTACAATGGCATTTACCTTTATTGTGAATGAACTGATGAAACCTGTTATCAAACGGGTGGACATGGTGGAATCCCTTAAAAGTATCGAATAATAAAAAAACGCAAAGGGTCTTTGCGTTTTTTTATTTCACATTGATATAGTTTTCCGGGAGGGCATCGAAGAACATGATCCCCAGACAATGGGTGCCGATGTGCACGGTGAGGGCTGCGCCTGCACCGGACTGGGGCACAACAAATTCGTTGATTCCGTAATCTTTATGCATGGCCCGGATGGCTTTATCCTGAAGATCCGGCGCGGTGCTGTTAACCATTCCCATAATCTGGAGGTTGTTCCCCATTTTTGTTCCGGCCAGTTCAAACAGTCGTTTTAAGGCTTTTTTCTTTCCCCGTATTTTTTCATAAGCCAGGATGCGGCCATCATCAAAATACAGAATGGGCATAATTTTGAGCATATCGCCAATCAGTGCCACATTTTTACCGATGCGGCCGCCCTTGGCCAGCCACTTGATATCGCCAACCAAAAAATAAATATTAATATGGCGTCCGAGAAAATTCATGGTTTCCACAATTTCCTCAAAAGATTTTCCCAGCCGGTTCAGTTTGAGCCCCTGATGAAGAATCATCATCATGCCGGTGGTGGCACATTTGGAATCGATAATGGCGATTTTGCGTTCCGGATAATCCTCCAGCAGTTGGGAGGCGATCAGGGATGCACTCTGGAACGTGCCGGACAAGCCGGAAGATAAAGCCAGATAAATAATATCCTGGCCGGCTTGAAGGTGGCCTTCAAAACATTTTTTATAGGTAATGGCCTGGACCTGGGATGTTTTTGGAAAATCCTCAGGATGGTTGGTGACCGATTCGATGATCATTTGAGGCGTAATGTCAATGCCGTCATAATAGGTTTTATCACCGATGGTTATCGGAATGGGCAGGATTTCAAAAGGATAACGCCGGAGAATGGTTTCGTCGATATCACACATCGAGTCCGTAATAAATTGAATACCCATAGTTTTTCTCCTTCTAGATATAATCATTGATTTTACCATTTAATCCCTTTTTTTACAAGAAACTCCCGCCTTGCAGACAGAAATCTAAAATGATAAAATGAGACAAAACGAATGGATGATTCACAGGATAGATAGATCATGCCGGCGGATCGGACAACATAAAACGCATGATTACTGGAGGAAACGATTGGATTATTTTGTAAAAACACTGTCAGAAGAATTTAAAATTAAACCGGAACAGGTTGAAGAAACCATCACGCTGATTGACGGGGGGAACACCATTCCGTTTATCGCCCGTTACCGGAAAGAAGTAACCGGCAATCTGGATGATGTGGTTCTGAGAAATTTAAATACCCGGCTTGAATATTTAAGAAAACTCACAAAACGCAAAGAAGAAATTGCGTCGACGATAACGGAACAGGGCAAGATGACCCCGGCCCTTCAAAAAAGTCTGGACGGAGCCCAAACGTTGCAGGATGCCGAAGATATCTATCTTCCCTTTAAAAAGAAGAAACGGACCCGGGCAATGATCGCCCGGGAGAAGGGCCTGGAACCCCTGGCAGACGTTATTTTGAGTCAGCAATGCAGCGACGGGGCTGTGGCAGAAATGGCCGGAAAGTATATCGATCCGGACAAAGAAGTTGCGGATACCGATCAGGCTCTTTCCGGCGCCATGGATATCATTGCGGAAAAGATCTCTGATGAACCGGAATACCGGAAACATATCCGGAACGCGCTCATGGAGCACAGTGTGCTTCATACGGCAGTCACTAAAGATTTTGCCGGGGAGAAAACAGAATTTCAAAATTATTACGATTATCAGGAACCGGTGAAGACCATTGCCAATCACCGGGTGCTGGCGGTGAACCGGGGAGAAAAGAAAAAAGTGCTCAGCGTTAAGCTGGACGATTGTCAGGATGCAATGATTCACTATCTGGGCAGAAAAGTGGGACAAAAGCCCTGCGGCCAGTATTTATCAGAAGCGGTTTCGGACAGTTACAAGCGGTTGATCTTTCCATCGGTGGAACGGGAAATCCGCAGCGAGCTGAAGGAAAAGGCGGAAGCGTCGGCCATTAAAAATTTTGGGATTAATCTGAAAAAACTTTTGCTTCAGCGCCCGTTTAAAAATAAGGTGACCATGGGTTTCGACCCGGCTTACCGTACAGGGTGCAAGGTGGCGGTGCTGGATGCCATGGGAACCCTTAAGGCGACAGCAACGGTGTATCCAACCAAGCCCCTCAACAAGGTGGCTGAATCCGAAAAAGTGATTTTGCAGATGATCGACCGGTTTGGTGTGGATATTGTGGCCATCGGCAATGGAACGGCATCCCGGGAAAGTGAACAGTTTATTGCGAACACCCTTAAAAAGGCGAAACGTCAGGTGCAGTACAGCGTGGTCAATGAAGCCGGAGCCTCGGTGTATTCGGCGTCTCCTCTGGGGGCAGAAGAGTATCCGGACATCAATGTGTCCCTCCGGGGTGCCATTTCCATCGGCGGCCGGCTTCAGGATCCCCTTTCAGAACTGGTGAAGATCGATCCTAAGCATATCGGCGTTGGCCAGTATCAGCATGACGTTAACCAGAAAGCGCTGGAAAAAGTGTTGGATGAAACGGTGGAAGACGCGGTCAATA
>JAQWCN010000116.1:0-2487 GCA_028705955.1 Eubacteriaceae bacterium | reverse complement strand
CAGGATCCCCTTTCAGAACTGGTGAAGATCGATCCTAAGCATATCGGCGTTGGCCAGTATCAGCATGACGTTAACCAGAAAGCGCTGGAAAAAGTGTTGGATGAAACGGTGGAAGACGCGGTCAATAACGTGGGGGTCAATATCAACAGGGCATCAATCGCTTTGCTGAAGCACGTGTCCGGGATTAATAAAACCATTGCCAAAAATATTATTGACTACCGGGAAAAAGAAGGGCGGTTTGCCAACCGGAAAGCCATTAAAAAAGTGAAGGGTCTGGGGGCCAAAGCTTTTGAACAAAGTGCCGGCTTTTTGCGGATTGCCGACGGGGATACCATTTTGGATAATACCGGGGTTCATCCGGAATCCTATGCCGCGGCCAAAGCACTGCTGGCCCAGTTGGGATTGACTCTGGATGATTTAAAAAGTGAGCACATCCGGGATACAGCCGGGAAACTCGCCCGGGTGGACGTGTCTCAAATGGCCCAAACCCTGTCTGTCGGGGAGCCGACCCTGCGGGATATTATCAGCGAACTTAGAAAGCCGGGACGGGACCCCAGAGATTCGGCCCCGGCCCCTTATCTCAAAACAGACGTTATGACCATCGATGATCTAAAACCGGATATGGAGCTGGTGGGGACGGTTCGCAACGTCATTGACTTTGGGGTTTTTGTGGATATCGGGGTGCATCAGGACGGTCTGGTGCATATTTCCCAGATTTGCGACCGGTACATTACACATCCATCCCAAGTGTTGTCTGTTGGCGATGTCGTTACTGTTAAAGTATTAAGCGTAGATAAAGAAAGAAACCGAATCGGTTTGTCAATGATCGTATAATGTAAGAATGATTGGTTTTTTTAAAAAAAAGGATTGACAACGGGATAATAATTTTATAAAATAAGTAATTTGCATTTGAATTGATGCTTATGTTATAATAGAATCATAAATTATAACAGAGGTGCGAAGAGAATGTATAAAGTCGGCGATAAGATTGTGTATCCCATGCATGGAGCCGGTGTGGTCAAAAAGATTGAGGAAAAAGAGATATTTGATAAAAAGCAGTTATATTATCAGGTAGAAATTGCATCCGAAGGGATGGAAATCCTCATTCCGGTCGACAAAGCCGAAGAAGTCGGGGTTCGCAATATTGTAACCCATCACGAGATTGAAGAAATGGTTCAGGTCCTTAAAGAACCCATGGACCAGATGATTTCCAACTGGACAAAGCGCTACCAGGAAAACATGGATCAACTTAAAACAGGAAATATTCTTCACGTCGCCAAGGTCGTCCGGAATTTGACTCTAATGGACCGGAAAAAAGGACTTTCCAGTGGCGAAAAAAAGATGTTGACGTCGGCAAAAAACTTTTTGATCAGCGAAATGATCCTGGTGGACGGCAAGAGCAAGAAAGAAGCAGACACCATTATAGAAGACACCGTAGCAGAATAAGAAAGACCATCGAAAAGACCTTCGGGTCTTTTCTTTTTGCTTTCTTTAATTTGAGATAAAAAATGGATGGCTTGTTCCGGTGCATGCTATAATAATATAATACCGTGATAGCGGTAAATCAGAGAGAAAGGAGGTGGTAACAATGCTTAGAAAATTGCTGCAATGGTTTTGTACACTCATTGGGCTGTTGACCGGTTATATAACGGCCAATGCCATTTTAGGGTACAATTGGATCCCCAGATTATTTAAAACCGTCGTAACGCCTGCTATCGAAGGTGTAACGTATGCTGTTTTTATTATTGCCTTTGGTATTATTTTTTATTCAATTTTTCCGTTGGTGGTCCTGCTGGTTAAACATATTTCCAATGCGGTAGAAAAAAGCCTTGAAGATGTCCGTTTGGTTGACGTGGCCCTCTCCATGTGCGGCTTGATCATCGGCCTGATCATTGCCATGCTCATCAGTTTTGCCTTTACGCTGATTCCCATCAAATGGATTTCCGGACTGCTCACTGCGGTGGTTTATATCGTGATGGGATACATCGGGTTTACCATTCCGGTTAAAAAACGCGACGATGTTCTTGCGGCGGTGACCCAGGTTAAAAGAGAAAAGGAACCCGGAGCGGGCAGTGTTGTGGGACGAAAGCTGTCCCGGAAAAAAAGCGGCGCGGGACAGGCCAAAATTCTGGATACCAGTGTCATCATCGACGGCCGGATTTACGATATTGTAAAATCCGGATTTATCGAAGGGCAGTTAATTGTCCCGGTCTTTGTTTTGGGGGAGCTGCAGCTTTTGGCGGATAACGCCGACGATTTAAAACGCGCCCGGGGTCGGAGAGGACTGGATATTGTCAATAAAATGCAAGAAGATTTTGGCGATGTGATCCGGATTTCCGAAGAAGATTACGATGATTTGACCGGGGTGGACGACAAGCTGCTGCGCATGGGAAAAAATCTGAAGTGTAAGGTTTTGACCAATGACTATAATCTAAACAAAGTGGCGTCGGTTCGGGGCGTTGAAATTTTAAATATCAACGAGCTGGC
>JAQWCN010000115.1 GCA_028705955.1 Eubacteriaceae bacterium | reverse complement strand
CCGGCGTTGATGCCGCAGCCGGTTTGATCCCAGAACACGGTGAGGTAATGCCCGGTCAGTTCAGGATAAAAGCCCCGGTAACCCTCGCCAAAAATCAGCGGGGATTGGGGACCGCCGTGAAGCATAATGAGAAGAGGGGCTTCGGTGTCCTTGCCCTCAATCAGGATGCGCTGTCTGGATCCGTTTAGATTCACTTCCCGGGTTTCGCTGACGGCATTATTTTTTTGAGAATAAATGAGCAGTTTTTGACCGATCACGCCCCGCAGCATCACTGCGAAGAGCAAAAAGCAGAAAACAAAAATGAGGCAACGGCAAAAAAACCGGAGGACGGGGGGGTTTTGGATTTTTATTTTCATCAGGCACCTCCTTTTTTATAATAGTATAACAAAAAATCATATAAATCATGCCATTCATGGGATATAACGTTTTCGTTTCTGGAAAACTAAAGGGTTTTTGAGTAAAATAAATTATAGTATAAATGAAAAGTCGAGGACACATAAATGGAAAAGACGATTCAGATCGAAAATGAACGGATGCAGATTGAAATATCAAATGTAGGAGCGGAACCGGTATTACTGTGGGATAAAAAACAGGCCCGCAACGTGCTCTGGCGGGGGGATCCCCGGTTTTGGAAGCGGCACGATCCCATTTTATTTCCCAATGTTGGAAAAATGTACCGCAATGAATTTCGCCACCAGGGGAATCTCTACACAACCAGTCAGCACGGTTTTGCCAGGGACCGGGTCTTTTCCTGCATTGTCCGGGAAAAGGACAAAGTGGTCCACCGTTTGGTATCCGACGATGCGACCCGGGAAAATTATCCCTTTGATTTTGCCCTGGCCGTGATCCATAAACTGGAAGGAAACAGTTTGTGGGTGGAGTGGCAGGTGACCAACACCGGCAAACAGCCCATGTATTTTACCATTGGGGGTCATCCGGCCTTTTCACTCCTGAAAAACAGTCTGAATAAAGACGCGTACGAACTGCTGTTCCCTGGAACAGAGTCCCTGGTTTATCATTTGATTGATCCCAAAATTGGCAATCCCCGGCCCGGAGAAACCCAGGTGCTCACCTTGCAGGATCACCGGCTGCCTCTATCGGACGCGCTGTTTCAAAAGGATGCCCTGATTTTTGACGATGGCCAGATATCGGAGGTTCAGCTTTGGCATCAAGACGGAACCCGTCTGGTGACCCTCAATGCTGAAGGCTTTCCCAATTTTGGCATTTGGTCTGTAGCCAAAGCCCCGTTTGTTTGTCTTGAACCTTGGATCGGCCGGACAGACGATGCGGGATTTAAAGATGATATCTCACAAAAACCGGGGATTACCAAAGTTGATCCCGGACAGTGTTTCTCTTCCCACTATACCATCACCTTATAAAAATAAGAAAACGCAGGTTATTGAGGCCTGCGTTTTTTTTGTGCGTTGTGTTTATGATATTTTTGATGTTTACAATCCCGGGCATAGGGGCAGCCGATGCACCCCAGCTTGCAGTGGCGGTGCTGTTTAATCAGCCAGCGGGTCACCAGGGCCAGAATCAGAATAAGGACGATGAGAACGATCAGGGTGGGTATATTCATGATAAAGATGCTCCTTTCGGCCGGTGCCGTCTTTGCTGACGGAGACGGGCTTCCCGGCGGCGCCTATTTTCAGTGACAATACTGGTTAAAAGGATGAACCAGGCCATCACGCAGGCCGTGAACAGGCAATATAAAAACATGAGGTATTGAAGGGCCATGCCCGAAGCGCGCAGATAGGCGATGGCATTAAGCACCATGCAAACCGTGGCAAACCAGCTGATGGCTGTGTAAAAAGAAAGCAGAAATTTGCGCTGGAAGCCCCGGTGTTTTTTCCGGAAGGCCAGTGTATCCCCACGCCACAGCTGAATCAGGCTCAAAATAAAAAGTGCCAAAAAAATCGCGGCGATAACGACAGCCATGCGCAGGGAATAAGTATTGGTAACTGGATTCCCCCAAAGGGAGGTATAGGGAATGATGGAAGTGAGATAAAAAAGGTGAAGGCCAAGAAAAAAGCATAGCAGGACAATGGCGGCTAAACCCACGATGCGCTGGTTGGATATCAATTTTTTCCATGTGCTCATTCCTGCTCCCCTCCTTGATGTGTACAATTGGATTTTTATTATAGCATAATCTGAAGGCATTGACGGGTTATTTTATATAAATATTTTATCTAAAGAAAAATAAAAATGGAGGAACAGGAGTAAAAATCGGTCTTGACGTCTTTGCTATAATAAAAGCATCAATTGAAGACAACGGGATAAAACGGATTCAAGAATCAATGGAGGATTCAAATGGCAAAAAAGATCATGATTTTAAATGGCAGTCCGAGAAAAGGGAATACAGCGGCATTGATTGAAGCTTTTACAGAAGGAGCCCGGGCGGCGGGAAACACAGTAACCCGGTTTGATCTCCACACCATGACCATTCACCCGTGCCGGGGATGCATGGCGGGCGGAAAAGATCCCAAAAGTCCCTGCACCCAGAAGGATGACATGGATCAAATATACCCGGTCTACCGGGAATGTGACGTGGTGGTTTTTGCCTCCCCTCTTTATTTTTGGACGATCAGCGGACAGCTTAAATGTGCGCTGGACCGGATGTACGCTCTGGAAGAAAGCGATGGACGGCCCCGGAAAGAAGCGGCACTGCTGATGGCGGCAGAAGGGGATGCCTTTGAAGCGGCAACAGATTTTTATGATTTTTTAATTCAAAAATTAAAATGGAAAGATTTGGGAAAAGTCCTGGCATCGGGGGCCAGAACCCTGCACTCGGTGCGGGAAAATCCGGAACAGATGAGCGCCGCAAGAAAGCTGGGAAAAACCATTGGCGATGAATGAGCCTGAAAAATAATAAAAAGAACAAAAAAACAGACTCAGGAAGACGGCTTCCTGAGTCTGTTTTTAATCAGCCGGTCTGATCCTTTTTGACAGATCAGACCAATGAGCACGCCGATGACCATTCCGGCGAGCACGTCACTGGGGTAATGGACAAAAAGATAAATCCGGGAGAAGGCGATGCCGAAAGCCAGGATAACCAGCGCAATACACAGACCCTTCCGGCGTTTCCAATAATTGAGACAAAAAACAGTGGCGCAGGCGAAGGAAACCGCAGCGTGACCGGAGGGGAAAGAAGTGCCGCCCGGTGCCTTGATAATAATGGGAACGTGACAGGCAAGATAAGGCCGGGTCCGGTAGACGATGGGTTTTAGCCCAAAATTGACCAGAAGACTCGTGACACCAATGGCAATGAGCATGACCAATCCGACATAACGGGTGGACTTTTTCAGGCACAAACCGGCACTGAGCAGACACCAGAACAGGGCCAAATTTCCCAAAATCGTCAAAAAATGGAAGAGGTAATCCAACGGCACGCAGGAAAGATGATCCCGGATGGCAAAAAGAATGGCAGTATCCATCGACTTTATCCTTTGTTGTAAGAAGCGGCCGGTTCGGCGGCGACATCACGCTGTTGATGATCGGCAGTCAAAGGCGGAATGGCCCAGTCTACGGGTTCAATCCCCACTTGTTCAAGAAAATGATTGGCCCTGGAAAAGGGTTTGCTGCCAAAGAAGCCGCGATTGGCGGAAAGCGGACTGGGATGGGGCGATTTGATAATCGCGTGCTGGGGATTGGTGATCATTGGAATCTTGGATTGAGCAAAACTGCCCCACAGGATAAAGACCACCGGTTTTTCCCGGGCGTTGAGCAGTTCGATGACCTGGTCGGTAAAATGTTCCCAGCCCAACCCGTGGTGGGAGGCTGCCTGCCCGGCCCGGACCGTTAAGATCGCATTGAGCAGGAGAACCCCTTCATCGGTCCAGTGCTTGAGATAACCGTGATTCGGGATAGGACAGCCCAGATCGTCGTGAAGCTCTTTGTAAATATTTCTTAAGGATGGCGGAATGGACACCTCCGGTTTGACAGAAAAACACAGGCCATGAGCCTGCCCGGGGCCGTGGTAAGGATCCTGGCCGATGATGCAGACCTTTGTTCCGGAATAAGACGTAAAATGAAACGCGTTAAAAATATCGTACATATCCGGATAAATGGTATGGGTTTTGTATTCCTGAATCAAATGATGCCGTAAATTTAAATAATAATCTTTTGTAAATTCCTGCTGGAGCGGTTCTTCCCAGTCGTTTTTAAAATGAATACCCACAATGGCTCCTCCTGTATGCTGGTCATGCACCGCGAGGTATCGCGGTGGCGATGGCAATGGCTAATGAAAAAAATTACAATTCCTTATAAAAGTATTATACAATACAAAACCGCAAAGATAAATAAAGGGATAAAGAAGATCCGTAAAGAATTAACCGGGATTTTCTTGAAATTATCTGGAGATGTGTTATAATTTTTGCTGTATACAATGTACTTATGGACGGAGAACGAATGAAAGAACAAATAATCAAAGCGCCGGCTAAAATTAATTTGGCGCTGGATGTCACGGGCCGGCGGGAAGATGGGTATCATCTCATGCGCATGATCAATTTCAGTGCAGATTTGGAAGATACCTTAATCATCAAACCGGGAGCCGGGCTTTCACTGACCTGCGACACCCCGGGGGTGCCCACTGACGGGTCCAACCTGGTGATCAAAGCGGCCCGGTGTCTTCAAAACGCTTGCGGCGTTGACCGGGGCGCCAGTCTACAGCTTCAGAAAAAGATTCCCATGCAGGCCGGACTGGCCGGCGGCAGCGCAGACGGTGCGGCAGCCCTGGTGGGGCTCAACCGTTTTTGGAAATTGGGGCTGTCGGAGGCAGAACTCCTGAGACTGGGGGCGCAGATTGGGGCGGATATCCCATACTGTTGTGTCAACCGGCCGGCCCTGGTCGAGGGGATTGGGGAAAAAGTGACACCGCTTCAGAAATTTCCTTCACTCTATATCCTGGGGGTTAAACCATCCGCTGATATTTCAACCCCCTGGGCCTTTTCACAATTGGATCGGTGTTCTGACAGAATACATCCTGATATCGGGGCGGTTTTAAAAGCTCTGGAAGACGGAAATGATCAGGCCCTGGCGGCCCAAGCGGGCAATGCCTTTGAACAGGTTGTTTTTCCGTTGTACCCCGGGGTCAAATCCATTCGGGATCAAATGCTAAAAAGCGGGGCCCGTTTTGCAGTGATGAGCGGCAGCGGCTCAACAATGATTGGCTATTTTGATTCTGTGGCGGCGGCAGAAGCGGCCCGGGATCGTTTTGATAATGGCAGTAATGTGATGTTTGTGACAAAATGTGAACCAAAGATAATCGAGGAAAAATAATATGACAAGAGAAAAATTGACGTTGGATGCAAATTC